>NZ_JBGLYN010000012.1:0-102673 GCF_047304045.1 Variovorax sp. Varisp85 | reverse complement strand
CCCCCCCCCCCCCCCCCCCCCCCCGCCGCCCCCGCCCCCCCCCCCGCGCCCCCCCCCCCCCCCCCGCCCGGCGAGGCCCTGCCCGCACCGGAATTCCAGAACATCGACAGCTGGCTCAATTCGCCGCCGCTGAAGCTGAGCGAGCTGCGCGGCAAGGTGGTGCTGGTCGACTTCTGGACCTACACCTGCATCAACTGCCTCAACCACCTGCCCTACGTGAAGGAGTGGAACGAGAAGTACAAAGACAAGGGCCTGGTCGTCGTGGGCGTTCACACGCCGGAGTTCGCGTACGAGAAATCGACGAAGAACGTGAAGGACGCCATCGCGCGTCTGCAGATCAAGCATGCCGTGGCGCAGGACAACAGCTACGGCACCTGGAAGGCCTTCAGGAACCAGTACTGGCCGGCCGTGTACCTGATCGACAAGCAGGGAAAGATCGTCTATTCGCACTTTGGCGAAGGCAGCTACGGCACTACCGAGAAGAAGATTCAGGCGCTGCTGGCTGAGCCTTCTGGGACTTGAGACGGCGCAGTAGTTCGGGGTGCGATCACGACGACAGGGGACCTTCGCGGAGGGGAGCGCCCGATGCCATTCGCACGCCCCCAAAACACAAGCAACCACAACACAAGACAAACAAGAGAAATGAACAAGCTCTGGTTCGCCCTCCTCTTCCTCGCAGGCGGCATCTCGCAGGAAATCCGCAACCCGGTGAACTGCCAATGCATCCCCGCCCGCACAGGCGTCAGTCGAGCGCCTCGACGGCCGACGAAAAGACGTAGCCCTCGCTGCGCACCGTCTTGATGTAGCGCGGCTCGCGTGCGTCGTCCCGCAGGCGCTGGCGCAGGCGGCTCACCAGCAGGTCGATGGAGCGCTCGAAGAGTTCCGCCTCGCGACCTTGGGTGAGGCTAAGCAGCTGGTCGCGGCTCAGCACCTTCTGGGGATGATCAAGAAACACCATCAGCAGCCGGTACTCCGCGCCGCTCAGCGCCACCATCACGCCGCTGTCGTCGATCAGGTTGCGCGCGGTGGTGTCGACCTGCCAGTCGCCGAAGGCCAGCTTCGAGGCCGACTCGGTGGAGCGCATGTTCGGCGGCAGCATGCGCGTGCGGCGCAGCACCGAGCGGATGCGCGCCAGCAGCTCGCGCGCGGAGAATGGCTTGGCAAGGTAGTCGTCGGCGCCCATCTCCAGCCCGAGGATGCGGTCGGCCTCCTCGCTGCGGGCTGTGAGCATCAGGATGGGCGTGGCCTTGTACTTGCCCGTGCGCAGGTCGCGGCACAGCGTGAGCCCGTCTTCGCCCGGCAGCATCAGGTCAAGAATGATCAGGTCGAAAGGTCCCGACTCCTCCAGCGCCGCGCGCATGTGCCGCCCCGTGGGTACCGTCACCACCCGCAGGCCGTTCTTGACCAGGTAGGTGGAGAGCAGTTCGCGGATTTCCCGGTCGTCGTCGACGATGAGGATGTGGTCGGAGGTCTTGGCAATGTTCATGGCAGTGCGGTGATGCGCCCACGGGGCGACGGGCAGGTGCAATGTAGCCCGGCCGGGCGCCGGATCGGGCGGTTTTGTATTCCCGTGTATCCCGCTGGCCGGAGGGCCACACTATGTTGCTCGGCGGGCCCAGTGGCTGCGGGCCCCGGACGGCGGGTAATGTTGTATGTCAGGCCACGCTGCCCAACACACTGGAATACAAAGCGCCGCGCCAAGAGGCGGGACCGGGTCTATAAACCCGTCCATGCCTACTTCCGCCGCCAGCCTTCCCGCCGACATCGCGCCGGCCTCCTGCGCCCCCATGGGCCTGCGCCGGCTGCTGCCGCGCTCGCTGTTCTCGCGGGTGACGCTGATCATCGTCGTCGGGCTGGCCATCGCACAGCTGCTGACCTTCATAGCCATCGGCTACGAGCGCGGCATCGCGATGCGCGAGCTGATGATGATCGGCATCGAGCGCGACATCGCCAGCTCGGTCGCCATCCTCGACCGGCTGCCGGCCGCCGAACGCGAGGGCTGGCTGGCGCGGCTGGAGCGGCGCAACTACCGCTTCGTGCTCGGCGGGAATGCGCAGGGCAAGGCGCCCGACACGCCGTCGTCGCAGCAGTTCGCGACCGCGATCGCCGACGCGATGCGCCCCTTCGAGATCGTGAAGATCGGGCAGGTGAGCAACCCGCCGCAGGGCCTGCAGATCCAGGTGCGGCTGTCGGACGGCTCCTCGGTGGTGGTGCATGCGCGGCGCGTGGACATGCCGGTGTCGAGCTGGGTGATGTGGCTGCTGTGGGTGCAGCTGCTGGTGCTGGCGGTGTGCGCCTGGTACGCGGTGCGGCTGGTCACCCGGCCGCTGGCGCAGCTGGCCGACGCGGCCGACGAGCTGGGCCCCGACCTGAAGGGCCGGCAACTGGCCGAAGAGGGGCCGACCGAGGTAAAGCACGCGGCGCGCGCCTTCAACGCGATGCAGAAGCGCATCGCCGGCTACATGGCCGAGCGGGTGGAAATACTCGCGGCCATCTCGCACGACCTGCAGACGCCCATCACCCGCATGCGGCTGCGCACCGACCTGATGGACGACGGCCATGACCGCGACAAGTTCCGCCAGGACCTCGACGCCATGCACACCCTGGTGCGCGAAGGCGTGACCTACGCGCGCACGCTGCACGGCGCCACCGAGCCGCCGCGCCGCATCGACGCCGACGCGCTGTTCGAGAGCATGGTGGCCGACTACGAGGACTCGGGCGAGCAGGTGCTGCTCGAAGGCCGCGTGGGCGAGCCCATGATGACGCGGCCGAACGCGCTGCGGCGCATCCTGACGAACCTGATCGACAACGCGCTGAAGTTCGGCACCGACGTGCGCCTGCAGGTGCATGCAGACGCCGGCAACCGGCTGACGCTGGCCGTGGTCGACAACGGCCCCGGCATTCCGACCGACCAGCTGGAGAACGTGCTCAAGCCCTTCTACCGCGTCGAGGGCTCGCGCAACCGCAGCACCGGCGGCACCGGGCTGGGCCTGGCCATTGCACAGCAGCTGGCGACGGCGATGGGCGCGGAGCTCACGTTGCGCAACCGGGACGAAGGCGGGCTGGAAGCCCGGCTGACCATGAATACCAACGCGGCCGCGCCACCGGACTGAGCCGGCTGCGCGGCAGCCGCCGCAGCAGCACCACCGACCGAAGAAGAAAGAGAAGAGCGGCTCGCATGGCGAGACCGTGAAGGGTCCCGCTCGCTCTCGACTTCCTGTTTAGCCCTTCATTGACAACATTCACCGACTGGAATCCGATCATGCTGCTCCTCATCGTTGCCTACCTCGGTGGCGTGCTCACCATCCTGAGCCCGTGCATCCTGCCCGTGCTCCCGTTCGTGTTCGCGCGCGCCGACCGGCCGTTCCGCTCGCACGGCCTTCCCATGCTGCTGGGGATGGCGCTGGCGTTCTCGGCCATTGCCACGCTCGCGGCCGTGGGCGGCGGCTGGGTCGTGGCGCTCAACCAGTACGGGCGCTATGCCGCGATTGCGATGCTCGCGGTATTCGGCGTGACGCTGCTGTTTCCGTCGGTGGCCGACCGGTTGAGCCGGCCGCTGGTGGCACTCGGCCTGAGGCTGGCGGGGCCAGCACCGGAAACAAGGGCGTCGGTGTTCTCGCCGCTCCTGCTGGGGGTTGGCACGGGGCTGCTGTGGGCGCCTTGCGCGGGGCCGATCCTCGGACTGATCCTGACGGGCGCGGCGCTCAACGGCGCAAGCATCGGCACCTCGCTGCTGCTGCTGGCCTACGCGGCGGGTGCGTGCACCTCGCTGGCGGCCGCGCTGCTCTTCGGCGGGCGGTTGTTCTCGGCGATGAAGGGCTCGCTGCGCACCGGCGAGTGGGTGCGGCGTGCAGCCGGCGTGGCCGTGCTCGCGGGTGTCGGCGCCATCGCGCTGGGGCTGGACACCGGGCTGCTCAGCCGCCTGTCGGTCGGCACCACTTCGGCCTTGGAGAAAGCACTTGTGGAGAAGATCGGCATGCCAATGCCAATCCCCGTGCCGTTGTCGCAACCTCGCGCACCGGCGCTGCCCGACGAAGGCGGCCTTCCTTCACTCGCGGGCGCCACCGAATGGCTGAACTCCGCCCCGCTGACCGCCGAGAGCCTGCGCGGCAAGGTGGTGCTGGTCGACTTCTGGACCTACTCGTGCATCAACTGCCTGCGCACCCTGCCCTACGTTCGTGCCTGGGCCGAGAAGTACAAGGATGCGGGACTGGTGGTCGTCGGCGTGCATGCGCCGGAGTTCGCGTTCGAGAAGCTGCCCGCCAACGTGCGCCGCGCGACGAAGGACCTGGGCATCGGTTTCCCCGTGGCCATCGACAGCGACTACGCGATCTGGCGCGCCTTCGGCAACCAGTACTGGCCGGCGTTCTACATCGTCGATGCGCAGGGGCGCATCCGGCATCACCAGTTCGGCGAGGGCCAGTATGCGAAGGCGGAACAGGTCATCCAGCAGTTGCTGGCGGAAGCGGGGCGGCCCGCCGTGCCGGCCGACCTGGTCTCGCCGCAAGGCCAGGGCACGCAGGCCGCGCCGGCCGAATTGCCGGCCCTGTCGGGCGAGACCTACCTGGGCTACGAGCGCGCGCACAACTTCGCTTCGCCCGGCGGCATATCGAACGACCATGCGCACGTCTATTCAGCGGCTGCGCCATCGCTGCGCACCAACCAATGGGCACTGGCAGGTGAATGGACGGTGGAGAGCGAACGCGCGGTGCTGGTCCGCGCCAACGGGCGCATCGCCTACCGCTTCCATGCACGCGACCTGCACCTCGTGCTCGGCCCGTCGGCCGATGGCAAGCCGGTGCGCTTCAGGGTGCTGGTCGACGGCAAGCCTCCGCTCGCGGACCACGGCGCCGATACCGATGCGCAGGGCAACGGCACCATCGACGGGCAGCGGCTGTACCAGCTGGTGCGCCAGGCGGCGAACGACAGGGAGCGCCTGTTCGAGATCGAATTCCTCGATGCCGGCGCACAGGCCTACGTGTTCACCTTCGGCTGAGTGCTTCGCGGCAGCGGGCGCGTGCCCGTTTCACAGGTGCTGAGCCACCAGCACCACGGCTCCGGCGATAGAGATGACGCCGCCAACGAACTTCCTGAATGCCTTCATGGCGTTCTCCTTCAATGAGGCTCCATGGTGCCGCGTGGCTGTGCGTTCGTGGGTTGGGAATTCTCATGTGCAGGATAGAAAAACCCAACCCGCAAGGCATTGCTCGGTCGTGCGGCATCTACGACCGGGCACTCGGCAAGAAAAGCCGCGCCCTCGCGAACTGGCTGGCGCGAAGCCTCACGCGCTCCACTGCCGCTTCCAGCGTGGGCTGCTGCATGAATACGAGCACTCCCTGCTTGAGCCCGCGAAGGCTCAGCTCGGCAACGCCGGCGTAGCGGCCGTTCGTGGTCCGCTGGATATCGATGCGGCTCGACCAGCCATCGGGCAGTTTGACGAGAAGCTGTAGCTGTTGTGTGACGCTCATGAGGGCGCCGAGGATAGGCGCCGCGACGTTGGCCCCCCAAGGAAATAGTTCCTTGGTATTCGAGATACTTCAAGGTTGGCATCGGGTGAATCTCCGGACCCATCCTCTTTGCAAACTGAGCAAGTTCAGTTCTGACAATCGTGAAATGCGTCCCTGTCTGGAGCTCGTCGCCTCCGATGGCATGGCCGAAGAGTCAACCGACATGCGGCGAGGACGTTGACAGCCACATGCACGTGTTTTCGTGTGACCCTTGAGGTGCAATCATGAAAAAAACCCTGATCCTGTTGGCTGCCGGAACTGTCTTCACCGCTTCGGTCTTTGCGCAGCAGCCACCGGCTGCAGCAGCAACGACGAGCCCCGCTCCCGCTGCAAAAATGGCACCAGCACCAGCACCAGCACCAGCACCGGCACCGGCCGCGGCGCCCGCGGCCGCAGCACCCGCAGCCGCAGCGCCCGCGGCCAAACCCGCAACGACCACCACGGCAGCAGCACCTGCCGCAGGCCAGGTCTGGGTCAACGGCAAGGTCTATCACTGCGCGACCGACAAGTACTTCGGCAAGACGAAGCATGGCTCGTACATGTCGGAGGCCGACGCGAAGGCCAAGGGCGCTCACGCAGCCCACGGCAAGGCCTGCTGAACGTCGCAATGCCGGGGCGCGGGCTGCTTCGCGCTCGTGCCCCGGCGAAAACCCACGAGCAGACAGCGGCCTGCTGCTCCCCTCGCTTTCCCCCGCTCCCTTCGTTGTGGCTATCGGCCGAAACTGCTAGCATCAATTAACTTACCGGCCGGCATGTAAAACAAATCTCCAGCCTCGGCGGCCCGTGGCGCACCACAACAAGGCACCCCCATGCGACTCTTCAAACAAACCCTGTGTGCGGCCGCGATGGGCATCGTGTCGGCCATGGCTTCGGCGGCGACGCCGCAACCCTTGCTCGATCGTGCGCTCGCCCTGTCCGATGCCGCGGAGCCCAACGTGATCGCATGGCGCCGGCATATCCACCAGCACCCCGAGCTGGCCTACGAAGAGGTCGAGACGGCCAGGTACATCGCGGCAGTCCTGGCGAAGATTCCCGGCATCGAAGTGCAGACCGGCATCGCCGGAACCGGTATCAAGGCGGTGCTTCGCGGCGGCAAGCCCGGCCCGGTGGTGGCGCTGCGCGCCGACATGGATGCCCTTCCCGTCGAGGAGCGCAACGACCTGCCGTTCCGCTCGAAGGCCAAGGCCGTGTGGCGTGGCCAGGAGGTGTCGGTGGCGCACGTCTGCGGCCACGACACCCACGTGGCGATGCTGCTGGGCGCGGCGCAGGCGTTCTCGGCCATGCGCGCCGAATTGCCCGGCACGGTGGTGTTCCTGTTCCAGCCGGCGGAGGAGATCGGCCCCGGCGACCGCCCGAGCGGCGCGCTGGCCATGGTCAAGGCGGGCGTGCTCGACGACCCCAAGGTTGACGTGGTGCTGGGCCAGCACATCGGCTCGCAGTCGCCCAAGGGTTCGATCTCCTACCGGTCGGGCGCGATGCTTGCCAGCATCGACGTGTTCAACATCAAGCTCAGCGGTGCGGGCGGACACGGCGCCGCGCCCTGGGCCGCCAACTCGCCGATGCTGGCGGCGGCGGAGATCACGCTGGGCCTGCAGAACATCGTGAGCCATCGCACCAACCCGACCATTGACGGCGGCGCCACCGTGGTCACGGTGGGCATGCTGCAAAGCGGCAACCGCTTCAACATCCTGCCCGAGACCGCCGAACTCTCCGGCACGGTGCGCGCGCTGTCGGCGCAGAACCAGAAGACGGCCCACGAGCAGATCCGCATGAAGGCCGAGCACATCGCAGCCAGCTATGGCGTGAAGGCCGACGTGCGCATCGACACCGGCGGCGGCTATGGCGTGCTGGTCAACGACGTACCGTCCACCCTGGCGCTGGTCGATGGCCTGAAGGCCGCAGCGGGCAAGGACAAGGTCGCGGAAATCCTGCCGTCGATGGGCTCCGAGGACTTCGGCGCGTTCGGCGCCACGGGCATCCCGGTGGTCTTCTGGATCCTCAACGCCTCGCCCTATCCGGACCGCGCGGGTCCGACGAACCACTCGCCGCTGTTCACCATCGACGAGTCGGCCATGCGCATCGGCGTGCGCGCGCTGACCAGCGCAACCCTCGCCCAGATGACGCGTGCCAACGGCACGTCGCCTTGAAGACAGCCAACGGCTGATCCCCGGGTTTCCCCCGACCCACCCGCGTTGTGGCTGTCAGCCAAAACTGCTAGCATGAATTAACTTACCGGCCGGCATGTAAAAACAAGCATCGAGACCGGCGGCCGAGACCACAGAACCAGAGACACGAGACAACGAATGAACGCCCTGATGCAAGACAACGCGCTGCTGATTTCCAGCCTGCTGGAACACGCGGCCCGCCATCATCCGGACGTCGAGATCGTCTCGCACCTCGACATGCGGACCTGCGTGCGAACCACCTGGCGCAAGGTGGCGCTGCGCGCGGCCAGGCTCGCCTCCGCCCTGCGGACGCTTGGCATCCAGCCCGGCGCACGCGTCGCGACGCTGGCCTGGAACACGCACCGGCACCTCGAGCTCTACTACGCCGCCTCGGGCATGGGCGCGGTGCTCCACACCGTGAACCCGCGGCTCTTTCCCGAGCAGATCGGCTACATCGTCAACCACGCGGCCGACGAGTTGGTCTTCTTCGACCTGGGCTTTGCGCCGCTGCTCGAGCAGGTCGCACCGCAGCTGAAATCGGTCAAGGGATTCGTGGCGATGTGTTCGCGCGCGGAGCTGCCTGCGCTGAACCTGCCCGGCCCCCTGCTGTGCTACGAAGACCTCGTGGCCGATGCCGAGCCACTCGCCGAATGGCCCTCGCTCGACGAGAACACCGCCTCGTCGCTGTGCTACACCTCCGGCACCACGGGCAACCCCAAGGGCGTGCTCTACAGCCACCGTTCGACGGTGCTGCACTCGTGGGCCGCCTGTGCCGCCGATGGCCTGCAGCTGTGCGCGCGCGACAGCGTGCTGCTCGCGGTGCCGATGTTCCATGTGAACGCCTGGGGCATTCCCTACGCGGCGGCCATGTGCGGCGCCAAGCTGGTGCTGCCGGGCCCGGACCTCGGCGGCGAGCGCCTCTTCAACCTGATGCGTGACGAGCGCTGTACCTTCTCGCTCGGTGTACCGACCGTGTGGCTGGGCTTCTTCCAGCACGCGGAGAAGCTCGATGCGGCTGCGCGCGCCGGCCTGTGCCTCGAGCGCGTCGTGGTCGGCGGCTCCGCCGCGCCGCGCGCCATCGTCGAGAAGTTCGAGCACCTGTTCGGCGCCTACGTGATCCAGGCCTGGGGCATGACCGAGACCAGCCCGCTGGCCACCATCTGCAACCTGCTGCCGCGCCACGACGGCATTCCCCTGGAAGAGCGCTTCGACGTGCAGACCCGCCAGGGACGCGCCATCTTCGGCGTGGAGATCGCGGTGTTCGACGCCGAAGGCCGCCGGCTGCCCGCCGACGACCACACGCCCGGGGAACTGAAGGTGCGCGGTCCCTGGGTCGTGTCGGCCTACTACGGCCAGGAGCCCGGCGCCGAGCTCGACGCGAACGGCTGGTTCGCCACCGGCGACGTCGCGCTGATCGACAAGGACGGCTACGTGCAGATCACTGATCGCTCGAAGGACGTGATCAAGTCGGGCGGCGAATGGATCTCCTCCATCGACCTCGAGAACCTCGCGGTCGGCCATCCCAAGGTGAAGGAAGCCGCAGTGATCGGCGCGTACCACAGCAAGTGGCAGGAGCGCCCGTTGCTGATCGTGGTACCGAACGAAGGCGCAGAGGTCACGGCTGCGGAGATCCTCGACTTCATGCAGGACCGCGTGGCCCGCTGGTGGATGCCCGACGACGTGGTCTTCGTCGACGAACTGCCCCACACCGCCACCGGCAAGCTGTTGAAGACACGGCTGCGCGAGCAGTTCCAGGGCCACCGGCTGCCGACCGACGCGGCCGTTGCCGACTGAGGTTCGGGCGCCCCCCAAACGCGCCCCCGACGCCCGCCGGTGCTGCGGCCGAGTTCACGCGACAGCAACCCTGAAAACAATGGAGAGACAAGCATGCAACATCGATTCCGGCTCGCGGCCTCTGCGGCCATCCTTCTCGCCTGCGCGGCGGCTGCTGCGCAAGGCACCCCGAACACCATCAGCGACGACGTCGTGCGCATCGGCGTCATGGCCGACCAAACCGGCCCCTACTCGGGCAATGGCGGCCCCGGCTCTTCGCTGGCCGTGAAGATGGCGGTCGAGGACTTCGGCGGCAAAGTGCTCGGCAAGCCCGTCGAGGTGCTGGTGGCCGACGACCAGAACAAGCCCGACGTGGGCCTGAACATCGCGCGCAAATGGCTGGACACCGAGAAGGTCGATACCATCGTCGGCGGCTCGGCCTCGTCGATCGCGCTGGGCGTCTCGTCGCTGCTCAAGGAGCGCAAGAAGCCGTACCTGATTGCCGGCACGGTGAGCGCGGAGCTCACCAACAAGTCGTGCTCGCCGATGAACTTCCAGTTCCTCACGGACACCTATGCGCTGCCCAAGGCGGGCGTGCAAAGCCTGATGAAGCAAGGCGTGAAGAGCTTCTACTTCATCACCGTGGACTACGCCTTCGGCCAGGCCTTCCAGGACGACGCCACCAAGTTCATCCAGGCCGCCGGCGGCAAGGTGGTGGGCTCGGTCAAGCATCCGCTGGGCGCCACCGATTTCTCGTCGTACCTGCTACAGGCGCAGTCCAGCGGCGCGCAGGCCATCGTCATCCTCAACGCCGGCCTCGACCTGTCGAACGCGTTGAAGCAGGCGGCCGAGTACAAGCTCACGCGCAACGGCCAGATGGTGTCGGTGTTCGGCATGACCATCAACAGCGTGTCGGCCATGGGCCTGGACGTGGCCCAGGGCCTGCAGCTCACGGTGCCGTTCTACTGGGACCGCGACGACGCCTCGCGCGAATGGTCAAAGCGCTTCATGGCGCGCAACAAGGGCGTGGTGCCAACCTATATTCACGCTGGCGCCTACAGCGCGACCATGCACTACCTGAATGCGGTCAAGGCCGCCGGCACCGACGACGGCGCCACGGTCGCGGCGAAGATGAAGGCCACGCCGATCAACGATTTTTTCTCGAAGGACGTCAAGATCCGCGAGGACGGCCAGGCGCTGCGCCCGGTGTATGCCGTGCAGGTGAAGAAGCCGGCCGAGTCGAAGGGTGCGAACGACTACTACGCGGTGCGCGCCGAGATCCCGCCCGAACAGACCTGGCGTCCGCTGGCCGAGAGCAGCTGCGACTTCATCAAGGGCAAGTGAGCGGTACGGTGGGCATGCAGATCGACATCCTCGAGCCCCGGCGCGACCTGCTCGGCGAATGCCCGCTGTGGGACGCGCGAAGCCAGTCGCTCTACTGGATCGACGGCCGCGCGCAACGCGTGCGCCGCCACACGCCCGCCACCGGCGCCAGCGCCGAGTGGCATGCGCCGCAGCACATCGGCTCGATCGCGCTGTGCGAGAGCGGCCGCCTGCTGCTGGCGCTGGAACACGACTTCTGGCTGCTCGACCCCGACAGTGGCGCGATCGTGCCCATGGACGCGGGCGTCACGCATGCGGCCGATCGCATGCGCCTGAACGACGGCCGCACCGACCGCGCCGGCCGCTTCGTCGTCGGCTCGATGACCCTGGGCCGCGCCGAGCCCGAAGGCGCGCTTTACCAATTGACGGCCGGCGGGGCAGTGAAGACGCTGGACACCGGCATCGCGGTTGCCAATGCCACCTGCTTCAGCCCGGACGGCCGCTGGCTCTACTTCGCGGACAGCCACACGCACCAGATCCGCCGCTATCCCTACGACACGGCCACCGGCGCAGCCGGCGCGAGCGAAGTGCTGGTCGATACCCAGGCACTCGGCTCGGTGCCCGACGGCGCCACCGTCGATGCCGAAGGCCACCTGTGGGTGGCGCTGGTGCAGGCCGGCCAGCTCGCGCGCTTCACGCCCGAAGGCCGGCTCGAGCGCACCATCCAGCTGCCGGTGACCTACGTCTCCTGCCCCTGCTTCGGCGGCCCCGCGCTCGACGTGATCTACCTCACGTCGATCAGCAACAGCGGCAACCTGCTGCGCAGCGACCATCCGGACGCGGGCGCGGTGTTCGCCATCCATGGTGTCGGCGTGCGCGGGCTCGAGGAGTCCCGCTTCGCCGACCTCCCTCCCCGCATCTGACAAGGCAGACAACATGACACGACGTTTCGAAGGCAAGGTGGCGCTGGTCACCGGCGGTGCACGCGGCATCGGCCGCGCCATCTCGGACGCCCTGGCGGCCGAAGGCGCCGTGGTGGGCGTGCTCGACCGGCAGGAAGACCTGGCGCGCGAGGCCGCCGAATCCATCAAGGCCCAAGGCGGCCACGCCGTGGCCTTCGGTGGCGACGTGGCGCGCCGCGACACCTTCGCCCAGTCCATTCCGGCGCTGAAGCAGCAGTTCGGCCGCTTCGACATCCTGGTCAACAACGCGATCTGGGTGCGCTACGGCCCCATCGAGGCCATCACGCCCGAGATGCTCGAGCGCATGGTCGGCACCGGCTTCAACTCGGTGGCCTGGGGCATCCAGGTCGCGGCCGAGGCCATGGGCGAAGGCGGCAGCATCGTCAACATCGCCTCGTCGGCGGCCTACCTCGGCCTGCCCGAGGGCATGCTGTACTGCGGCGTGAAGGCGGGCGTGCTGGGCCTCACGCGCTCGGCAGCGGTCGACCTCGGGCCGCGCGGCATCCGCGTCAACGCGATCTGCCCGGGCTCGATCGAGACCGAAGGCGTGAAGATCAACCTGACACCCGAAAAGACCAAGATCCGCCTGGCCAAGACGCCGATGAAGCGGCTCGGCGCGGTGGACGACGTGGCCAAGGCCGCCTGCTTCCTCGCCTCGTCCGACAGCAGCTTCATCACCGGCGAATCGCTGCTGGTCGACGGCGGCGTGACGCACGCCTTTCTCTGAACACCGGGCCCGCCCACGCCATGGACACCATCCTCGAAGCGCACCAGCTCAGCCGGCAGTTCAGCGGCTTCTTCGCCGTGAAGAACGTCGACCTGCGCGTGCGCCGGCATTCCGTACATGCGCTGATCGGCCCCAATGGCGCGGGCAAGACCACCTGCTTCAATCTGCTGACCACCTTCCTGCGGCCCAGCGCCGGGCGCGTGACCTTCAACGGCCGCGACATCTCTCGCAGCGACCCGGCCTCGGTGGCCATGGCCGGCCTGGTGCGCTCGTTCCAGATCTCGGCCGTGTTCGGCCAGATGACGGTGCTGGAGAACGTGCGCGTCGCGCTGCAGAAAAAGGCCGGCGGCAGCTTCGCCTTCTGGCGCAACGTGCGCGTGCTGCGCAGCCTGGACGCGCGCGCCATGGAGCTGCTGGAGCGCGTGGGCCTCGCGCACTGGCGCGACACGATGGCCGGCGAACTGCCCTATGGCCGCAAGCGCGCACTGGAGCTCGCCACCACCATCGCGATGGACCCCGAGATGATCCTGCTCGACGAGCCCATGGCCGGCCTCGGCCACGAGGACATCGGCCCCGTGGTCGAGCTGATCCGCGATGCGGCCAAGGGTCGCACCGTGCTGATGGTCGAGCACAACATGAAGGTCATCGAGGCGCTGTGCGACCGCGTGACCGTGCTGCAGGCCGGCCAGGTGCTGGCCGAAGGCAGTTACGACGAGGTGTCGCGCGACGCCCGCGTGATCGAAGCCTATGTGGGGGGCGCGCATGCCTGAGACCCTGGAAGCGGCGGCCACCACCGCCATGCTGCGCGTGGACGGCCTGCGCGGCTGGTACGGCGAAACACTGGCGCTGCAGGGCATCGACCTGGAAGTGCATGAAGGCGAAGTGGTCTGCCTGCTCGGGCGCAACGGCGCCGGCAAGACCACCACGCTGCGCGCCATCATGGGTCTGCTCGGGCGGCGCGAAGGACAGATCCGCATCGGCTCGACCCCGTCCATCGGCCTGCAGCCCGAAGCCATTGCGCGGCTCGGGCTGGCCTACTGCCCCGAGGAGCGCGGCATCTTCGCCAGCCTCACGACGCAAGAGAACCTGATGCTGCCGCCGGTGCTGCGCCCGGGCGGCCTGAGCGTGGACGAGATCTACACGCTGTTCCCCAACCTGCTGCAGCGCCGCCACAGCCCAGGCACGCGGCTGTCGGGCGGCGAGCAGCAGATGCTGGCCATCGCACGCATCCTGCGCACCGGCGCGCGGCTGCTGCTGCTCGACGAGCCGACCGAAGGCCTCGCGCCCGTGATCGTCGAGCGCATCGGCCAGACCATCGGCATGCTGCGCGAGCGCGGCTTCACCGTGCTGATGGTGGAGCAGAACTTCCGCTTCGCATCCACCCTGGCCGATCGCTTCTACGTGATCGAAGAAGGCCAGGTCGCGGCGCACTTCCGCCGCGACGAGCTGGACGCCCAGCGCAGCCGCATCGAGTCCCTGCTGGGGCTCTGAGCAAAGCAACCAACGCAGGACACACCACAAGATGGACGGGCTACTCGGAATTCCCCCGGCGGCACTGATCGGGCAGCTGATGGTCGGACTCATCAACGGCGCCTTCTACGCGCTGATGAGCCTGGGGCTGTCGATCATCTTCGGGCTGCTGCACGTGGTGAACTTCGCGCACGGCGCGCAGTACATGCTGGGCGCCTTCGTCACCTGGGGGCTGCTGGAGTACCTGGGCATCGGCTACTGGGGCGCGATCGTCATCGCGCCGCTGGTGGTGGCGGCCTTCGGGCTGCTGTTCGAGCGCTGGATGCTGCGGCGCCTGTACACGCTGGACCATGTCTACGCGCTGCTGCTGACCTTCGGCGTCGCCTTGCTCATGGAGGGCGCGTTCCGCCTGCAGTTCGGCGTGAGCGGTCAGCCCTACCCCAACCCGCTGTCGGGCGGCCTGGACGTGGGCGTCACCTTCCTGCCGATGTACCGCGTGTGGGTCATCGTGGCCGCGCTGGCAGTGTGCATGGGCACCTGGTTCTTCATCGAGAAGACGAAGCTCGGCGCCTACCTGCGCGCCGCCAACGAGAACGCACCGCTGGTGCGCACCTTCGGCATCAACGTGCCGCGCATGCTGATGCTGACCTACGGCCTCGGCGTGGGCCTGGCCGGCCTCAGCGGCGTGATGGCCGCGCCCATCTACCAGGTGAGCCCGCTGATGGGTTCGAACCTGATCATCGTGGTGTTCGCGGTGGTGGTGATCGGCGGCATGGGCTCGATCCTCGGCTCCATCGTCACGGGCTTCGGCCTCGGCGCGATCGAAGGGCTCACCAAGATCTTCTATCCGGACGGTGCCGGCGTCGTCATCTTCGTCGTGATGATCCTGGTCCTCGCGGTCCGCCCCCACGGCCTGTTCGGCCGCGCCTACTGAAGAAAGCCGACATGGACGCTCTCCACCGCCGCACGAACATCGCATTGCTGGCAGCCGCCCTGGCGGCGCTCGCCATCGCGCCCTTCGCGGTCTATCCGATGTTCCTCATGAAGCTGATGTGCTTCGCGCTGCTCGCCGCCTCGGTCAACCTGCTGGTGGGCTATGTGGGCCTGCTGTCCTTCGGCCACGCCATGTTCTACGGCACCGCGGGCTACGTCACGGCGCACGCGGTCAAGGTCTGGGGCTGGGACGGCATGGCGGGCATCCTCGCGGGCGTGGCCACGGCGGCGCTCGTCGGGCTGGTCACGGGCCTGCTGGCCATTCGCCGCCAGGGCATCTACTTCTCGATGATCACGCTGGCTTTCGCGCAGTTGGTGTACTTCATTGCGCTGCGCATGCCCTTCACCGGCGGGGAAGACGGCATCCAGGAGATCGCGCGCCCGATGGTGCTGGGCCTGTTCTCGCTGCAGAACACCCTGGTGCTCTACTACTTCGTCGCGGCGCTGATCGTGTTCGGCTTCTGGCTGATCTACCGCGTGGTGCATTCGCCCTTCGGCCAGATCCTTCGCGCCATCCGCGACAACGAGCCGCGCGCCCAATCGCTCGGCTACCGCGTCAACCGCTACAAGCTGCTGGCCTTCGTGCTGTCGGCCGGGCTGGCGGGGCTGGCCGGTTCGCTCAAGGTGCTGGTGTTCCAGCTCGCCTCGCTGACCGACGTGCACTGGGCCACCTCGGGCGAAGCGCTGCTGATTTGCATCGTCGGCGGCATGCACACGCTGCTCGGGCCGGTCGTCGGCTCGATCGTCATCGTGTCGATGGAGAACTACCTCGCCTCGTTCGCCGAATGGGTGCTGATCATCCAGGGCGTCGTTTTCGTGCTGGTCGTCATGCTGTTCCGCAAGGGCATCGTCGGCCAGTTCCATTCGCATCTCGCCGCGCGCCGGCAGCGCCGCGCTGCGGCTTCCTGAGGAGCATGCCCATGGCAGCCCACGACCTTCCCTCCACCTGGCCGGCCACGCCCGGCCTGCTTTCCGGCCGGCTGGCGCTGGTGACCGGCGCCGCCAGCGGCATCGGCCGCGCTATCGCAACGGCCTATGCCCAGGCGGGCGCGCGCGTCGTCGTGACCGACCTGAGCAGCGATCGCTGCGCCGAAACACTGGCGGCCGTGCGCGCCGCCGGCGTCGAGGGCTGGGCCTACGCGCTCGATGTGTCCGATGCCCAGGCCTGCGCCGCGCTGGCCGAGGCGGTGCACGACACCGCGGGCGACATCGACACGCTGGTCAACAACGCCGGCGTGATCATCCGCGAAGGCATCGACAGCCCGCGTGCGCAGGAGAACCTGCACCGCACGATGGACGTGAACCTGTTCGGCGTATTCAACACCGTGCATGCGTGGCTGCCGGCCTTGCGGCGCACGCGGGGCTGCATCCTCAACGTGGCCTCGGGGGCCGCGTTCATCGCCCAGGGCGGCGCGCTGGGCTACTCGGCCTCCAAGGCCGCGGTGAAGATGTTCACGCAGACGCTGGCGCTCGACCTTGCGCCGGACGGCATCCGCGTCAACGCGCTCGCGCCCGGCGTGATCGAAACGCCCATGACCGAGGCCACGCGCGCCGATCCGGCGCGGCTGGGCCGCTTCATGCAGCGCATTCCGGCCGGCCGGCTGGGCCAGCCGCACGAGCTCGCGGGGCCCGCGGTGTTCCTGGCCTCCGGGCTGGCGAGTTTCGTCAACGGCGTCACCTTGCCGGTGGACGGCGGCACGCTGGCCGTGTAAGGCCCCGGGACCCGCAACAGCGGGTCCACGCCTTGGCATCAGGCCGCTAGTGCTTGCTGCGCGCGTTCGAACACGAAGTCGCGATAGCCGCCCTGCACCGCCGCGGCGCAATGCTCCCGGTACTTCAGGAAGCCGCCCGTGAAGAGCGTGAGCCCTTGCGGCTTGTCCTTCACGTTCGCGCCGACGTACCAGGTCTTGGCCTTGGTCAGCAGTGTGCGCTGCGAGAGCGCGTAGACAAGGTCCATCCAGGCTTGCTCGGCCTGCGCGGTCGGCTCGATGGTCGACAGGCCGTTCTCTTCCATGTGCGTCATGGCCGCCGCGATCCAGTCGACGTCGTGCTCGCTGATGCGGATGATGTTAGCGAGCGCGGCCGGGCCGTTCGGTCCGGTGGTCATGAACAGGTTCGGAAAGCCTTCCATCATCAGGCCCAGGTGGGAACGCGCGCCGTCCTTCCACTTCTCGTTCATCGTGCGCCCGTCGCGCCCGACGATGTCGAAGGCCAGCAGCGCGCCCGTGAGGCCGTCGTAGCCGGTGGCGAAGATGAGCACGTCGAGCTCGACCTCGCCGGCCTGCGTCTTCACGCCACGCTCGGTGATCTCCACGATCGGGTCGGCGATGCAATCCTTCAGGTGGACGTTGGGCCTGTTGAAGGTCTCGTAGTAGCTGCTGTCCAGGCAGGGGCGGCGCGCGAAGATGGGGTAGCCGCGCGGCTTCAGCTTCTCGGCCGTTACCGGGTCCTTCACGGTCTCGCCGATCTTGCCGCGCACGAATTCGGCCACGTGCTCGTTGGCTTCCGGGTTGGCCAGCAGGTCCGAGAAGGTGCCGAGCATCGCAAGCCCGCCGTTCTTCCAGGCGTCTTCGAGCAGCTGTTGGCGCTGCCTGGGCGTCACGCTGAAGAAGGCCCGCGTGGACTGCGGGCGCACGCCGCCCACCGCGCTGTTGCGGGCCGATTCGCGAATGCTGGCGTAGTTGCGCTTGACCTCGGCCACATAGTCGGGCTCGAGTACTTCGTTGCGCATCGGCATGGTGAAGCTGGGCGTGCGCTGGAACACGAAAAGCTCGCCGGCTTCCTTGCCCACTTCCTGCACGATCTGGATGCCCGTCGATCCGGTGCCGATGACGCCCACGCGCTTGCCCGCGAAACCGACGGGCTGGTGCGGCCACTTGGCGGCGCGCAGCAGCTGGCCCTTGAAGCGGTCGATGCCGGGAATCTCGGGGTCCTTGGGAATCGACAAGGGGCCGGTCGCCATGATGCAGTACGTGGCCTCGTAGGTGTCGCCGCGACCGGTCGTCACGGTCCACAGCTTGCGCGCCTCGTCCCACACCGCGCGAGTCACGCGCGTCTTGAACTGGATGTGCCGGCGCAGGTCGAGCCTGTCGGCCACGAAGTTGATGTACTTCAGCAATTCAGGCTGGGCCGCGAACTGCTCCGACCAGGTCCACTCCTGCTCGATCTCGGGAGAGAACGAAAAGCTGTAGTCGATGCTCGGCAGGTCGACGCGCGCACCGGGGTAGCGGTTCCAGTACCAGACACCGCCGACGTCGCCGCCCGCTTCGAAGCCCTGCACCCTGAAGCCCATTTCGCGGAAGCGGTACGTGGCGTACATGCCGCCGAAGCCGGCGCCGACCACGACCACGTCGACGCGCCTGGCGCCGGTCTGCGGGTTCAATGGATGGTGGGATGGATGCAGGTTGATGGGTTCGGCGGTCATGTGTGTCTCCTTGTTGATTCCAGCCACGGCGGGCAGGTTTGCGTGCAAGGGAAATGATGCCCACCGTGGAGAAGCCCATCAAGAAAATCACACTGGCGCTGAACAACATTACATCCGTGATTTCCGTGCCCTATGCGGTCCCGTCTTCGTCCAGCTGCTGTACGAGCCTTCGCATGAGTGCGGTGTAGCGCGCACGATGCGGGCGCATGCGCTCGATGGTCCCGCCCATGCCCAGCACCGCGATGCGCCCCTGCACCAGGCAAGGCAGCACCACGCCGACGGTGGCGCCGCCGAGCAGCGGCATGTTCTCCATGTAGATCGACTTGCGCTCGCGCGCATCGGCCACCTGCGCCGCAACGACTTCCAGCGGCACGCGGTCTTCCTTGCGCGGCGTGGCGATGTTGGCGCGGCGCACGAGCTTCTCGATCTCGGCATCGGAGCGGTCGGTCAGCAGCAGCCACCCCATCGCCGACAGTGTGAGCGGCCGCATGCTTCCCTCGTCGGTGTGAAAGCGCAGCTGGTGCGTCGACTGGATCACGCGGATGTACTGCAGGTAGATGTCGTTGAGCATGCAGATCGACACCGTCTCGCCCGTGGCGCTGTGCAGGTCGCGCATCACCTCGACGACGCGGCCTTGCCCGAACAGCGCCTGCGTGACCCAGTCGCCCAGCGAGGCCACGCGCGGCGTGGGGAAGTACACGCGATCGGCGCGGTTGTAGTTGAGGTAGCCCAGTGCGATGAGGTTCTTCAGCAGCACCGTGGTGCTGGACTGCGGATACCCCAGCGCGTCGCTGATCTGCTTGAGGGCCAGGGGCGTGCGCACCTGCGCGAAATGCTCCAGCACCTGAAGCACCCGCGTGGCCGATTTGACTGTGCCGATGGGCATCGATGTCCTTCAGAAATCACGCATGCGATGGTAGTTGTCGTACATGCGTGTCCTCCACCGGGTGAACCATAGGCTAGAACGCCACGCGCACCCCGACGTGGGTGGCGTGGCTGTTGCCGCCGCGATCCAGCCCGGCCTGGGTGGTGGCGCCCGTCACCGCATACGCCGCGCCGTTGCGGTTGCGGATGCGGCCGTAGTCGGCGTACAGGCTGGTGCGCTTCGACAGCGCGTAGATGTAGGCGATGCCGAACTGCGTGGCGTCGCGGTTCAACGGCCCCTTGTCATCCACACGCACCACCTGTGCGAGCACGGTGCTCACGCCAAAGGGCACGGCGATGCCGATCGACGCGCTGCGGTCGTCCTGCCCGCTGTAGTAGCCCACCAGCGGAAAGCCCGCGAACATGAGGTTGTTGTCCGCGGCGGCATGCGTGGCCGGCGTGACCGCAGCACCCGGATTGCGGAAGGTCGCGTACGAGCCGAACAGCTTGGCCGCACCGAAGTCGTAGGCCGCGGCGGAATGGAACCAATGCAGGGTGCTCGCGTCCGCCAGTTGCCTGTAGGTGGAATAGCCGATGGCGGCGCTCAGCCCGCCCTTGAGGTAGAACACCGACGCGGCCGTGCTCGCGCCGGACCTGGAGCTGGTCGCCGTTCCGCTGGTCACGGTGGTCTCCCCCGGCGAGTAGGACAGCTTGGCGATGAAGCCGCCGAAATTCGGCGACTGGTACCAGATGGTGTTGTTGACCCGCCCCGGCGCCGGCTGGATGCCCTGCAGGTTGCCGCCGCCGCCCAGGCCGAAGGCGTCGCCCACCGCCTGCACCTCGGAGCCGATGGCCACCACGGTGCGCCCGAGCCGGATCTCGCCCATCGAGCCCGACAGGCCGACGATCGCTCCGCGGCCGAACGACTTGGCGCCCGCGCCCTGGTTCTGGCCCATCGTTCCCGCATCGGAGTTGAGGCCCATCTCCAGCAGGAAGTTGGCGCGCAGTCCGTCGCCCAGGTCTTCGCTGCCCTTGAACCCGAGGCGCGAGCCGTTCATGTGGCCGCTGTCCATCCGTCTCACCCGTCCGCCGGCATTGCTGGCCGATGCCAGGCTCGTGTCGACCAGGCCGTACATCGTGAGGCTGGACGGCGAGGCCGCCATGCCGCCCGCCGGCTGCACGATCTGGCGCAACTCTTCCTTCTGTGCCTGCTGGGCCAGCGCTGGCGATGTGCCACAAAGGCCGGTGGCAAAAAGCGTCACAGCGAGCGGCATGCGACGCGGGGTGTTCAAGAAACTCGACAAGATTTGTCTCCTCGTATGGGATTTCTGGTTGCAGGCCCGCCTTGCAAAGGGCCTGGCCGCCGTCAACGCGTGGTTGTCGGCCGGCATGCAGAAAGCCGCCCTGCGGCAATGCCGGGGGCGGAAGTTGAAGAGAACGGAGGTTTCGTCAGGTAGTTGCCGGGGGCAGCGACGCCAGGAGCGCGTACCAGGGGTCGTCGGGCGCGCGCCCGCCGATCGGCTGGCGCACGCCGAAGCGCTCGGCCTCGGTGCCGGCGGGCGCTGCCGACTCGCGGATCCAGTCGTACGCCACGGTGCGCGCGGCCACCCGCCATTCGCCCGCGCCGCGCCGCTCGAAGCGGTCGATGTAGCGGCCGCACAGGAAGGTCTCGCGCTGCTTGCCCTGCGCGTCGGTGTCGGTCTGGAAGGCCTGGAAATAGCTCTCCACCGCCGCCTCGGCGCCACGCAGTTCGATCGCGATGTTGCCGATCGTGTGGATCACGCGGCCGCCCTCCTTGAGCTTTGCCAGCGCCCAATCGATGAAGCCGCTGGCGCTGCCGCTGTAGGGGCCGTGCCGATCGGTGGCGTCGGGCCAGTACGACGAGCGCAGCGCGGCCTCGTCGCAGCGGTCGATGCCGCGGCAATAGCGATAGAGGCATGCGCGGATCGCCTCGCGCGCGCTCAGCGCCTCGAGCCGGGCCTCCAGTGCGATCAGGCGTCCTTCAGTCTGCATGCGAATGCTCCTTCGTTTCCGTGCCGCGCAGCACGATCACCGCGTCGAGGCAGGCGGCACCGTCGGTGCGCACCACCAGGGGATTGATGTCGACGCTTTCGAGCTCGTCGGCATGGGCGATGCCGAAGTCGGACAGGCGGCACAGGGCGTCGGCCAGCGCCGCCTCGTCGTAGCGCGGGCCGCCGCGCCAGCCGCGCAGCAGCTGCGTGGAGCGCACGCGCTCGATCAGCGCGGCGGCACGCCCGGGCGTCAACGGCGCGGAGGCGAAGGCCACGTCCTTGAAGAGCTCGACGGCCGTGCCGCCCGAGCCGTACATCACCATCGGCCCGAAGGTCGGGTCGCGGTGGATGCCGAGGATCACCTCGACACCGCCCTGCAGCATCGGCGCGACCAGCACGCCTTCGAGCCGCGCGTCGGGCCGCGCCTTGCGGGCGCGTGCCATCAACTCGTCGTACGCGGCCTCGACCGCCGCCGCGTCCTGCAGGCGCAGCATGACGCCGCCGACCTCGGTCTTGTGGGGAATGTCGGGCGAGACGATCTTCGCAACCACCGGAAAGCCCAGCGTCCGCGCGGCAGCCGCCGCATCGGCGGCGCTGCGGCACAGGCGCTCGGGCAATACCGGCAGGCCCGCATGCGCCAGCGCGCGCTTGGCACCGTCCTCGGTCGACACGTCGCCGCGCAGCGGCACAGCAGCCGCACACCGCACGGGCTTGTAGAGCGTCTCGCGGCGTGCGCGGATATGCGCGAGCGCGGCCAGCGCACGCACCGCGCGCGACGGGTCCTCGAACACCGGAATGCCGTGCTGTTCGAGCGCGCGGTTGACTTCGGGCTTCGACAGCATCACCAGCACCATCAGCCGGTCCGGATGCCGCTGGCGCTGCGCGATCAGTTCCGCCTGCGTCGAGGCGAAGCGCTCCGGCGAAAGGCCCACGTGAGCGAGGTAGGCGAACACCGTGCCGTAGTCCGCGTGGTCCAGCATGACGCCCACCGTGCGCGACACGCCGCTGGGCACCGAGGTGACCTGCGCCGTCATGTCCAGCGGATTGCTCGCCACCGCGAACGGCAGCAGGTCGAGCGCGGCACGGCGTGCGGCCTCGGGCAGCGGCGGCAGCGACATGCCGCGCCCACCGGCATCGTCGGCCATCAGCACGCCGATGCCGCCGGAGCCGGTGACGATGCCCATGCCGGCGTTGTGCGGCAGGGCCCGCGCGACCGAGAACGCATAGGCGATGTCGAGCATCTCCTCGATCGATTCGGGCCGCCATGCGCCGCACTCTGCGAAGACGGTGTCATAGACCGTGTCGTTGCCGGCCAGCGAACCGGTGTGCGTGGAAGCCGCGGCGGCGCCGACCTCGGTGCGGCCCACTTTCATGATGAGCACGGGCTTGCCCGCAGCCGCGGCCTTCAGCAGCGCGCGCCGCAGGCGCTCGCCGTCGCGGCACGACTCCAGCGCGGCGCAGATGACGCGCGTGTCGGCGTCGTCCACGAGGTAGTCGATGCACTCGGCCACATCGACGTCGCCTTCGTTGCCGGTCGCGATGATCTTGCTGAAACCCAGGCCGCGCAGCGAGGCCATGCCGTAGGCCGCGGAGCCGAAGGCGCCGCTTTGCGTGGCCAGCGCAATGGGCCCGGGCACGGGCTTCAGGCCGTTCAGCGCGGTCGAGAAAGTCGAGAAGAAGCGCGTCGGCACGTTGAGCAGGCCGAGCGAGTTCGGCCCCACCATGCGCACGCCGGCATCGCGGCACATCTGCACCAGGCGGTCCTGCAGCGCACGGCCCGCGGCGTCGATCTCGGCGAAGCCGGCGGTCAGCACCTGGATCGCCTTCACGCCCTTGCCGATGCTGTCGCGCACGGCCGCCTCCACGCCGGCCACCGGCACGGCAATGACGGCCTGGTCGACCGGGTGCGGAATGTCGAGCACGCTGGCGAAGGCGGGCAGGCCCTGGATGGTGTCGCCGCTCTTGTTGACCGGGTAGAGCGGCGCCTCGAAGCCGCCTTCGAGCATGAAGCGCAGCGGTCGTCCGCCGATGCGCTCGGGGTCGGACGAAGCGCCGATCAGCGCCACGGAAGAGGGATTGAAAAGCGAATCGAGCGAATGCACCACAAGCTCCTCAATGCAGCACGGCGTCGGCGGCGAGCCGGTCGAGCTGGCTGAAACGATCACCCCACTGCTGGCTGCAGGCCAGCGCATGCATGGCGAGCCGCGCCGCCGGCAGCTCGCGCGACATGCCGATGCCGCCGTGAAGCTGGATGGCAGTCTCCGCGACTTGCCGGCCGGTGACGGCGAGGTACAGCTTCACCAGCGCCAGTTCGCGCCGCACCTCGCGTCCCGGCAACGCCGAGCCCATGCCGTCGAGCACCAGCACCTGCTGGCGCACCATGCCGCGCACATTCTCGTAGGCCACGTACATCTCGACCACCTTGTGCCGCAGGGCCTGGAAGGTGGCGAGCGCCACGCCGAACTGCTCGCGCGTGCCGAGGTACTCGATGGTCTGCTCGATCATCGCGCCGATGGCGCCGACCATTTGCGCGCACGACAGCAGCGCGCCGACCGCGTTGGCGTGGTCCACCAGCGGGCGGACCGCGGCGCCGCTCAGCAGGACGGCGGCCTCGGGCAGCGCGAGGCCCTCGACGTCGATGTCGGTGGTGTGGCGCGCATCGATGCCCGTGTAGCTGCGTGCGGCGCCGGCCAGCACAGCGCGCGGCAGCAGCACCAGCGCGTCCTTGCCGTCCAGCGCGACGAGCGCCAGCAGGTGCGTCACGGGTTCGGTGAGGTCCGCGCCGCGCAGGCTGCCGTGCAGCACCACGCGTCCGCCTTGCAGGCGGGCGGCAGGGGCTGCGTCGTCGAGCGCCAGCACCGGGCAGGCCGAGGCCTCGCCGCTCGCGATGTCGCCCAGCAGCGTTTCGGCGGCGGGGTTGCCGCCGATGCGCGACAGCAGCGTGGGCACCACGGCGCAGCGCTCGACCAGCGGCGCGGCCAGCGCGTGGCGTCCGGCCGCCTCGGCGATGGCGGCGATGTCGCCCAGCGAGGCGCCGGCACCGCCGCTGGCTTCGGCCACCAGCACGGCCTGCCAGCCCAGGCCCAGGAACTGGCGCCAGGTTGCGCTCGATGCATGGGCATCGGCATCGGCGGTCGTGGTGGCAGCGGCGGCAACGCGCAGCGTCGTGTCGTAGAGGTCGCCGGGGAACATCGGCTCTGCGTGGAATGGCATGGATTCAGGCTCCGAAAAGGTCGCGCGCGATGACGTTCTTCTGAACTTCGCTGGTGCCGCCGGCGATGGTGCGCGAGCGGTAGAAAAGATAGGTGTGCACGAGCTCGCGCTGCAGGTCGACATCCTGCTGCGCGTCGACGCCGGTGGCGGCCACCAGCCGCGCCGCGTGCGCCGGGCCCGCGATGTCGAACGCGATGCCGATGATCTGCTGCGACAGCTCCGAACAGTAGAGCTTCAGCGCCGACGACTTGGAGGCCGCGAGCGTGCCCTGCATCTCCTCCTGGATGGCGCTCAGCAGCATCTCGCGTGCGCCCTTCACGCCGGCCTGCGCGAGATAGAGGCGCTCCAGCAGCACGTGGAAGCTAGGCGAGGCGCTGGCGGCATTGGCGTCGCGCCGCGCCGTCAGCAGCTCTTCGACCTGCTCGGCGAGCCGCGCCAGCCGCGGCACGGTCGCGGGCGACAGGCGTTCGCGGTCGAGCAGGAACTTGGCGCACTTCCAGCCCTCGCCTTCGGCGCCGACCAGGTTCTCGCACGGCACGCGCACGTCGTTGAGGAACACCTCGTTGACGTGGTGCCAGTGGTCGATGGTGGGAATCGGGCGCACCTCGATGCCCGGCGTATTCATCGGCACCAGCAGTAGCGAGATGCCGGCCTGCTTGCGCCCCTCGTTCGAGGTGCGCACCAGCGTGTACATCATGTCGGCCTCCTGCGCGTGCGAGGTCCAGATCTTCTGGCCGTTGAGCACGTAGTGGTCGCCGTCGCGGCGCGCGGAGGTCTTGAGCGAGGCCAGGTCGGAGCCGGCGCCGGGCTCCGAGTAGCCCTGGCACCACCACTCGCTGCCGTCGAGGATGCGCGGCAGGAAGCGCGCCTTCTGCGCCTCGGTGCCGAAGTGCAGGATCACCGGGCCGATGTGGCCCAGGCCGTGGTGGTACTGCGGCGGGCAATCGGCCTGCGCGGTGATCTCCTCGAACAGGTAGCGCTGCTGCAGGTCCCAGCCGGTGCCGCCGTGGGCCACGGGCCAGTTGGGCGCGGCCCAGCCGCGGGCGAACAGCTTCTCTTGCCAGACGCGGTATTCGTTGCGCGTGATCTTCTGGTTGCTGCGCACGAAGCGCTTGAGTTCTTCCGGGCACTGCTCGGCGGCGAACTGGCGCAGCTCCTCGCGGAACGCGGCGTAGGGATCGGTCTGTGTTGGCGTTGTCATGTGTCGGTGTGCTTTTTTTCGAAGGCGGTCATCTCGGGTCTTGTTCAGTCGAGCTGGATGCGGCGCTCGCGGATCACCGGCGCCCAGCGGTCGTGCTCGGCGCGCAGGTAGGCCGCGAACTCCGGTTGCGTCATGAGGCGCGGCTCCACGCCGGCGCGCTCGAGGGCCGCGCGCACTTCGGGTGTCTCGAGCACCGCGCGCAGGTCGGCATAGATGCGTTGCTGCAGTTCGGCGGGCGTCTTGCTCGGCAGGAAGAAACCGAACCAGCCGCCGGCGGCGAAGCCCGCAAGCTGCGGCACGCCCGAGCGCGCGATGGGCACCACCTCGGGCATCCGCGCCACGGGCGCGTCGCTGGCAAGGCCGAGCGCCTTGAGCCGGCCTGCGCGCACGTAGGACATCGAGGCGGCCGAATCGAACATGGCCTGCACCTGGCCGCCCAGCAGGTCGTTCAGCGCAGGCCCGTTGCCGCGGTAGGGCACGTGCACGATGTCGATGCCCGTCAGCGAGGCCAGCAGTTCGGCGGCGATGTGCGGGCTCGATCCGTTGCCGGAGGACGCGAACACGACCCTCTTGGGATTCGCCTCGGCATAGGCGATCAGTTCGGGCACCGTGTTCACGGGCAGCGTGGCCGACACGAACAGCACGCTCGGCGCCTCGGCCACGATGGTGACCGGCACCAGCGCGGCGGGGTCGTAGGGCAGCTTCTTCATCAGCAGCGGATTGCCGATGTAGCCGAAGGCGGTGAGCAGCAGCGTGTAGCCATCGCCCGGCGCACGCGCGGCCGCGGCGGTGCCGATGGAAGTCCCTCCCCCGTTGCGGTTGTCGATCACCACAGGCTGGCCCCAGCGCGCCGACAGCGCCGGGGCAACGATGCGCGCGAGGTTGTCGGTCAGCCCGCCGGCCGCGTACGGAACGATGAGCTGCACCGGCTTGTCGGGAAACGCCAGGGCCATGGCCGGCACCGCGGCAAGCGCGCCGCAGCACATCGCGAGAAGGAATCGTTGAAGGACTTGCATCGCTGGATTTCGAAGGAAGTTTACTTAACGGCCGGTAAGTTACGAATCGGGTTTACCCTTCCAGGCGATGCGGCGCGCGTGGGCGCCGCAGCGTCGCCAAGGTTCAGCGCTTTGGTGTCGCGCGCAGGCCGCCGAAGGCCATGTCGAGGTACTGCTCGATCACCTCGCGGGTGCTCAGGCGGCCCTTGGGCGAATGCCAGCGGCAGATGTGGTTGAGCATCGACAGCAGCATGCGTCCCGCGATGGCGGGGTCGACCTTGCGCACCTCCCCCTTGGCGATGGCCTCGGCGATGCAGTCGCGCAAGAGGTGCTCGTATTCGTCGCGCAGGTAGACGGCCCCTGCGCGCGGATCGCCCTCGCTGCCGGACCAGAACGCGTTGGAGCCCGCGATCCAGGAATTGCGGCTGCGGTCCAGGAAGTCGGCGGACGACTCCATGAACAGGCGCACCTTGTCCAGCGGACTCTTGCCGCGGGACATCGCCTCGCGCACCGAGTCCACCAGCGCCTGCATCGACTCCAGCACGATGCGCTCGTACAGCGCTTCCTTGTTGGGGAAGTGATAGTAGAGCGCAGCCTTGGTGATCTTGGCTTCGTCGGCGATGTCGCGCAGCGACGTGCCTTCGTAGCCCTTCTTGGCGAAGAGCCGGCAGGCGATTTCGGTCAGCTGCTCCTGGCGCACGTCGGACTTGCGCCTGGAGCCCCGTTCCGGATCTGCCGCCTCGGCGACGTTGGACTGGGTTGCCATGGGCGAAGGTCCTCTTGAAATTCTTGGCGTGGGAGCTTGCGGGGGCAGCGGCTGAACAGCCATGCACTCGGTCCGCAATCGATCAAAAAATAATAGCACGCACCATGTAGCCGCAAGGCCCTGGTGCCGCGTGCCATCAGCGTCCGGTGTAGACGGGGGCGCGCTTCTCGAGGAAGGCGCGCTGCGCTTCCTTCGCGTCTTCCGTCTTCGACAGCGCCACCGTGTTGCCCTGCTCGTAGCGGTAGGCATCGCGCGACGGCATCACCTGCGTCATGCGGGCCGCTTCCTTGGCCAGGCGCAGCGCGATCGGGCTCTTGGAGGCGATCTCGGCGGCGATCTCCATCGCGTAGGGCATGAGTTGGTCGGCCGGCAGGCAGGCTTCCACGAGGCCGAGGCGGTACAGCTCCTGGCCGGTGACCTTCATGCCCGTGTAGAACATGCGCCGCGCGCGCGAGCGGCCGAACACCTCCTGCAGGAAGGTCACGCCGCCGGCCAGGCCGACGTTGATCTCGGGCATCGAGACGAAGGCGTCCTCCGACGCCACCCAGATGTCGGAGGCCATCACGAGGCCGAAGCCCGCGCCCATGGCCGGGCCGTTGATGGCCGCGATGACGGGCTTGGCGCACTCCACCACCGCGTAGTACGACTCGCGCACCAGGCGGTTGTGGCGGCCATAGGCGCCGGGCGTGGCGCCGAGGTTGGGCCGCTCGCGGATGTCCGCGCCGGCCGAGAAAGTCTTGCCGCTGCCGGTAAGCACGATGACCGAGACGTCGTCGCGGTCGGAAAGCTCGTCGAACACCTGCGTCAGCTCGCTGCGCAGCTCGGCGTTCTGGGCGTTGACGGGAGGGCGATTGAGCGTGAGCACCGCGATCCGGTCCTTAACCTCGAGCAGCAACGTATTGAAAGTCATCATGTCTCCTTGGGTGTCCTTGAAAATATTACCTGTCGCACGGTAAGTTATTTTGGAGCAGACGGCGCTCTTTTGGCAACTGCCGCGGCCCAGGAAGGTCGCGGTCGGGACAGCCGCACCGAAGCCATCTACGCCAGAAGGGCCGATGCGGGGCCGCATGTGCGCCGCGGAATTCAGGCGCTCATAATGCCGGCGACCCATGCCAGAGGTCACCCTCGAACCCGAGGCTCCGCGCCCTCCAGCCGGGCCGGCCGCTCTCCTCTCCTGGCATTTACGGGACGACATCATGAGCGCACTCCACATGTTTCTACCGGCGTGCGAGCCAGCGCGCAGCGAGATGCTCGCGCAGCTGGCGAAGACGCACCACGTACCCCGCCACCTCGTCAAAGGCATCGTGCCCAGGAGCCACGGCGCGCGCGTGGAGACCACTTCGGCCGATGCGCCGCAAGGCCAGCAACAGGCGCAGCAAGCGTCGCCGCAGGAATCCGGGGCACCACCGGCCGCACAGGAGTAATTGCCGCGCGCATCGGGCGACAAGCTGGGCACGATCGACGACCTCATGACATCGCATGGCGGCGCAGCGCGGCGGGCTCGCGCTTTCGACCAATGCGGTCAAGCATTTCAAGTACGAGCTGCGCGGCAAGCGGCGCATGCACAAGACGCCGGCCCAGTGCGAGGCCGAAGCCTGCCATCACTGGCTTCAGGACGAGATCGATCTCGTGCGTCCCCCTGCCCTCGTCGCCCTGGGCGCCACGGCAGCGCGCGCACTTCTCGGACGGCAGGTGGCGGTGACGAAGGAGCGTGGCCGCTGGCACCGCGACCCATCGGGACGGCCCGTGCTGGTCACCCTGCATCCCTCCGCATTGCTGCGCGGCGCCCCCCGGCAGCGCGACGAGGCCTGGCAGGCGTGGCTGAAGGACGTGGGGGTTGCGCTGCCGCGCAAGGCGAAGGACTGACACGAGCGGTGGGCCGTTTCTCACACACGCGGCCCGCGAACCCTGCAGATTGAAGACTGCCCAGTTTCGACCCCGAAGGACTTCCACGACTGCCAGCATTCCCGGCTCACCGTGATGTAGCGCGAACCCTTGATCGCGAATTCGAGTTCGCGGCGCTGCGCAAGCCCCCGCGGATAGAACTTGCCGCGCCACGGCGCGTATTTCCATCCGGAGATCCCGATGCGTGTTTCGCCCGGCATGGCGCTTCCATACGCCCGGGTACCGGCTGCGCGGCGACGTCCTCAGGGTGCGCTCGCCGCCATGTTGCGGCACTCCTGCGCGCAGCTCCTGCAGGCCGTCGCGCACGCCTGGCAGTGATCGTGGTCATGGCTGGCGCATTCGTCGCCGCAGGCACTGCAGACCTCGGCGCACAGCCGGCAGGCGGCTCTGGCGTGCCCGCTGCCTCGGGCCATCAGCGATGCGCAGAGCCTGCACATGGCCTCGCAGTCGGTGTCCAGCGCGATGCACGCGGCCAATGATTTCACGTCCGGTTCGCGCAGGCACGCCGCCGCGCAGCGGCCGCATGCAGTGGCACAGGCATTGCACGCGGCAATGCATCGATCGAAGAGTTCCTGGGTCATCAGAGTCCTTCCTTGCGTTGCGGCAAGAGTTCCGTTGCGGCGCGCAACGGGCGGGGCCCGGGCTCCCGGGGTGCATCGGTCGGCGCGCTTCCTGGTGCACTTCCGGAAATCGGCCATCGCGAGCGCCGGTGGTCCGGGCCAAGCCAAGGTTCGGCCCGGGCGGCGCGCGCCTTCATCGTGTGCCGCTCGCGCGCGGCCCGTGTCGTCTACACCCGATGGCGGCTGTAAGCCTTCTCCGAGGCGCAGCATCCCGCGGGCGGGAACCGCCGCTTCATGCAACCAGCCTCCCCGCGGAAATGGAGGAGTCGCCCGGATCGAGTTGCGCGAGGATGGCGAACAACTCGTCCACGCGGTGCGCGCAGGTGTGGCGGGCGAGCACCGTGGCAAGGCCGTGCTGCGCCAGCGAATCGGCGAATTCGCGGTCCCCGAGCACGTCGCGCAGGTGTTGGCGCATTGCGGTGCCGTCGTTCGCGACGAGGAAATCGCGGCCCGGCGTGAACAGCCCCTCGGTGTCGTGCCACGGCGCGCTCACCAGTGGAATGCCGCACGCCAACGCCTCGAACGTGCGGATGGTGGGAACGCCGCGCAGCGCTTCCACGTGGGGCCGGTGCGGCAGGTGCACCGTTACACGGTGGCGCGCGAACACGAGCGGCACCTTGTAGTTGGCGATCCATCCGCCGTACTCGATGCCGGCCCCGCTCAGGCGGTCGAGCGCGGGATCGGGGTAACGAACGCCGTGCACCAGGGCCTTCAGGCCGAGGTCGCGCACCGGTCCGAGCAGGAATTCGTCGAGCTCGGCCACGCGCTCGTCGTCGCCCCAGTTGCCGATCCACACCAGGTCGCCGGTGCGTGCCACCTCGGGGCGTGGATGAAAACGCCGCACGTCCGCGGCCTCGTGCCACGTCCACGCATCGCGTGCCCATCCCTTGCTGCGGTACAGGTCGCGAATCACATCGCCGAAGGCCAGCGCGCCGTCGTAATGGGCGAGGTCGTAGGCGGCCATGGATCTTTCGTCCGTCACCGCGCGGTGATGCGTGTCGTGGAACAGCAGGCGGTAGCGGCCGCCGTCGCGCCGGTGCAGGCCGATGCGGCGCACCAGCGCAGGCTCATTCCATTCGTGCACGAGGACGACGTCCGCACCGTCGAGCACGGCATCGAGGTCGAGCGTCGCGCGATCGTACGGCGTGCTTCGCAGTTCGGGGTAGGCGCGCGCGAAGCCTTCCACGGGCCTGCGGCCGTGTCCGGCCTCGAGGTTGGCTCGGCTCCAGCCGCGGCGCGGTTCGTACACGGCCACTTCGTGGCCTCGCGCGACAAGCTCGCTGCAGATGCCGCGCAAGAAGTGAGCATTGCCATGGTTCCAATCGGAAACGAGTGAATGGCAGAACATCACGAAGCGCATGAAATCTCCCTGTTTTGCTGTTTTGCTGTTGGACGGCAAGGTGGAAGCAACGGGATCGGCGACCCCGGGCCTCAGTGCCTGCGCCTCGCCACGAGATAGCCCGCCGTGGCGGCCAGTGCCAGGGCGCCTCCCGCCACGACGATGCCCGCTGCCAGCCCCGGCATCTCCGGGCGGGGCGGCGTGCGCTGCGCGGTGGCGCGCGCCGGTGCGGGCGCCGCGGACACCGGCATCGACTTCGACACGCTCACCGACACCGGATCGCTCGCCGGGAACGACTCTTCGATGCCGTGGTCGATCGCGTCCTCGTGCGGCATCTCGGTCACGGCCCGGGCAGGGGGCGTCCCGCCGCTGTGCGCGGGTGGAGCGGAGTGATCCTCCGACGTGGGGAAACGGAAGGCGCGGTCCTCGTCCGGGGTGCTGCTGGAAGTGGGGATGCTCATGGAAGGACTCCTGGATATGGTTCGGCTTCGGATCAGATTGCCGGTCTATCCAAGCGCCGCACCGCCGTGTGTGGGAGCCCGGGGTCAGCGCCTGTAGGAGCGGCGGACTAGGGCCGGCCACACGGGCGCGGCGGGAAAAAAAGCCCGGCCGGTATGGGTGCGCTCCGACGCGAAGACGGGATTCCGGGACGCGGTGGCCGTCGCTTCCGGACGACGCCTCCACGGGGCCGGCGCAACCAGCATCGGGGCCCCAGGAGGAATACGCCCATGGACCGACTCTTCGCTTCGTTCGCCAACCACGTCGCGCGCATCGCGGGGAGCCCGACGACCTTCCTGCTCTGCGTCGCGGTGGTGGTGGTGTGGGCCGCCACGGGGCCCATGTTCGGCTTCTCGGAGACCTGGCAGCTGATCATCAATACCGGTACGACGATCGTGACGTTCCTGATGGTGTTCCTGATCCAGAACACCCAGAACCGCGACGGCCTGGCGCTGCAGACCAAGCTCGACGAACTCATCCGCTCGTCCGACGCGCAGGACGAATTCATGGGCATCGAGAAGCTCACCGACAAGGAACTGGTCGTGCTGCACCAGAAGTGCGAGGCGGCTGCGAGACAGAGCCAGGCCACGCTGGAGCGCGCGCTCGCCGAACGCCGCAGGCGCGGCCACACGGGCGTGCCCAAGGGCGAGCGCCAGCAGCAGGCCGATGGCCGGAATCGCGGCATGGGCGAACCTTGAATTCGAGCGGCCGAGACCGAATAATGGGCCGCAGGCGCTGCCCCTGCCGCCCCTATCCGTATCCGCCGCGTTCCTTGTTCATTCATCCCTTTCGAGGAGATCGTCTTGACAATGAAGATCGCGCAGATTGCGCCACTGTACGAAGCCGTTCCACCCAGGTTTTATGGCGGCACCGAAAGAGTCGTCGCGTACCTTGCCAATGCGCTGGCGGACCTCGGCCATGAGGTCACGCTGTTCGCCTGTGCCGACGCGCGCAGCCGCGCGAAGGTGGTGCCGATGCGCGCCCAGGCACTGCGGCTGGACCCCGCGCCACTGAAGTCGGACCTGGCCAGCCACCTGACCATGCTCCACGAGGTTCGGCGCCGCGCCGGCGAGTTCGACGTGCTTCATTTCCACGTCGACCTGGTGCACTTCCCGTTCTTCGAGGACATGGCCGAGCGCACGCTGACCACGCTGCACGGGCGGCTCGACATCGCCGACCTGCCCGAGGCCTACATGCGCTGGAACAGGTATCCGCTGGCATCGATCTCGCGCCACCAGCGCCGCCCCCTGCCCTTCGCCAACTGGCTCGCGAACGTGCCGCACGGGATCGATGAATCGGCCTACGCGTTCGGACAGGGCACGGGCGGCTACCTGGCGTTTCTCGGCCGCATCTCGCCCGAGAAGCGGCCGGACCGCGCCATTTCGATCGCCAGGAAGGCGGGCCTGCCGCTGCGCATCGCCGCCAAGGTGGATCCCGCCGACCGGCACTATTTCGAGCAGGAGATCCGCCGCCTGCTCGACGATCCGCTGGTCGATTTCATCGGCGAGATCGGCGACGAGGACAAGGCGGCCTTCCTCGGCGGCGCGCGCGCGCTGCTGTTTCCCATCGACTGGCCGGAGCCCTTCGGGCTCGTGATGATCGAAGCCATGGCCTGCGGCACGCCGGTGATCGGCTGGCGCTGCGGATCGGTGCCCGAGATCGTCGAGGACGGCGTGAGCGGTGTGATCGTCGAGAGCGAGGCGCAGGCCGTCGCGGCGGTGCACGAGATCGACCGGCTCGACCGCCGCCTCGTGCGGCAGGCCTTCGACAGCCGCTTCTCCGCGCGCGCCATGGCCAAGGCCTACCTGGAGCTCTATGCGCGCCTCGTGGGCGGCGGCAGCCCCCTGCCGGAGAAGCAGCCGCCGCTGCCGGTTCTCCAGAAAGCGGCCTGAGACATGAGCACCGATGCAGAAGCCACCGCCGCCGACCAGGCCGAGCCGGCCACGGAGCGCGCCGTGCAGCAGGCCTTCGTCCTGAAGGAAGGCGACACCTATTTCGTGATGGACGCGCTGGGCGACGTGGGCGGTGGCGTCGACGGACTGTTCCACAACGACACGCGCATGCTCTCGACCTTCGCGCTGAGCCTCGACGCGCAGCGGCCATCGCTGCTTTCCAGCGGCGTGAGCCAGGACAACGTGTTCTTCATCGCGAACCTCACGAACCATCCGCTGCCCGTGCTCGGCTCGACGTCGATGCCGCAGGGCGTGATCCACCTGGAGCGCAAGCGCTTCCTGTGGAACGCCCGCCTCTTCGAACGCATCCGCCTCGTGAACTACGGCGAGCAGGCGGCCCACGTGCCGCTGGGCCTGCGCTTCGGCGCCGACTTCCGCGACATGTTCGAGGTGCGCGGGCAGCGCCGCGCCCGGCGTGGCGACTTCGACGCCCCCGAAGTGCGCCCCGACGGCGCGACGCTTCGCTATCGCGGGCTCGACACCCTCCTGCGCAGCGCCTGCATCGACTTCTCCATGACCCCGCGCAGCATGGACGCCGGCAGCGCCGAATTCGATGTGCGGCTCGCCGCGCACGGCGAATGGACCTTGCATGTCGAAGTGGGCGAGCAGCCCGTGCGGCCGACTCCGCAGCGCTTTCGCGAAGCCTGCACGCTCGCGCGGTGGCGCATGCGCGCGCGGCAGCGCAGGGGCGCCCGCCTGCTGAGTTCGGGGCGCCTGTTCCAGGCCTGGCTGGAGCGCTCGCGCGCCGACCTGGCGCTGCTGACCACCGACTTGCCCACCGGGCCCTATCCGTACGCCGGCATCCCCTGGTTCTCCACGCCTTTCGGGCGCGACGCGATCGTGACCTCGTTCCAGACGCTGTGGATCGATCCGCGGCTGGCCGAGGGCGTGCTCACCTTCCTGTCGGCGAGACAGGCGCGCCAGACCTCCACCTTCCGCGACTCCGAGCCGGGGAAGATCATGCACGAGACCCGCAAGGGCGAAATGGCCGCCGTGGACGAGCTGCCCTTCGGCGAGTACTACGGCGGCGTCGACACCACGCCGCTGTTCGTGGCGCTCGCGGGCGCCTATGCGCGGCGCACCGGCGACCACGCCGCCATCGCGCGCATCTGGCCCTCGCTGTGCGCCGCCTGCGACTGGATGGAGCGCAACATGTCGCGCCACCCCGAGGGGCTGCTGGCCTACCAGCGCGGCGAGGCCAGCGGCCTCGTCAACCAGGGCTGGAAGGACAGCCACGATTCGATCTTCCACGCCGACGGGCGCACGCCCATGGGGCCCATTGCGCTGGTCGAGGTGCAGGGCTACGCGTACGACGCATTCCTTGCGATGTCGACGATGGCCGAATGGCGCGGCGACGCGGCCGCGGGGCGCTGGCGCCGGCGCGCCGAGGCGGTGCTCGAGGCGGTCGAGAGATGCTTCTGGCTCGAGGACCAGCAGTTCTATGCACTGGCCGTCGACGGCCTGGGGCTGCCCTGCCGCGTCCGCGCCTCCAACGCCGGCCATCTGCTGTTCTTCGGCCTGCCGGACCAGGACCGTGCCGCGGCGGTGGGGCGGCAACTGATGTCGTCCTCGTTCACCTCCGGATGGGGCGTTCGCACGCTGCCCACGGAGGCCGTGCGCTTCAATCCCATGTCCTACCACAACGGCTCGGTGTGGCCGCACGACACCGCCCTGTGCGCGGCGGGCCTGGCGCGGTACGGCGAGCGCGAGGGCGTGATGCGCATCCTCGACGAGCTCTTCGAATCCGCCGCGCATTTCGGCATGCGCCTGCCGGAACTCTTCTGCGGCTTCGACCGCCAGCCCGGCCAGGCCCCCGTGGCCTACCCGGTCGCATGCCTGCCGCAGGCATGGGCAGCGGGTTCGGCGTTCATGCTGGTCCAGGCCTGCCTGGGCGTGGAGATCGACGGCATCCGCAACAAGGTGCGCATCGTGCAGCCGCGCCTGCCGGCGAACATCGAGCAGCTGCGCGTGGAACGGCTGAAGGTCGGCCAGGGCCTTGTGGACCTGAGGTTCCAGCGCATCGGCAACCGCATCGTGGTTTCGGCGGAATCGCCGCCGCGCGGCCCGCACGTGGAGGTGGAGCTTTGCCTCTGACGCCCGCGACGGGTGTCTAGAGCCCGCCGACGATGGTCTTCAGCTCGTCGATCGACGCCGGTTTCGGCAGGTGCGCATTGAAGCCCGCCTCGAGCGCGCGGCGCACATCCGCGCGCCGGCCCAGGCCCGACATCGCGATCGAGCGCAGCTCGCGCGTCGCGGGCCGGCGGCGCACCTCCGCGATGAGCTCGAAGCCATCCATCTGCGGCATTCCGAGGTCGGACACGAGCAGGTCGTAGGTGTTTTTCTCGAGCAGATCCAGCGCTTCCCTGGCGCTCTCCGCGACGTCGACGGTCGCGCCTTCCAGCCGCAGCACCTCCGCGAACGGAATCAGCGCGTCGGCGTAGTCATCCACCGCCAGCACGCGCCAACCTTTGAAATCGACCTCGGCCTGCGCCTGTGCCTGCGTTGCCGCCTGCTCGGCGCCCTTGCCTTCGAGCGGAAGCCACACGCTGAACTCGCACCCTTTCCCGATGCCGGCCGAGAACGCCTTGACCCGCCCCTGGTGGGCATGCGCGAGTTCCTGCACCAGGGCCAGGCCGATGCCCATCCCGGCGTTGGACGGCGCCGCCTCGTCGACGGCCTGGTTGAACATGCCGAACACATGCGGCAGGAACTCGCTGGAGATGCCGCAGCCGCTGTCCGTCACGGTGAGCCTGGCGAATCCGCCCTCGGCCTCCACGCGGGCGCAGATGCGCCCGCCCGCGGGCGTGAACTTGACGGCGTTGCTCAGCAGGTTCCAGGCGATCTGCTCAACGCGCACCCGGTCGCCATGGCACTCGATGCCCGGTTCGCAGTGCGTCTCCAGCACCAGCTTCTTCTCGGTCGCGGCTGCAACGGCGGCATTCGCGGCAGCCTGCACGATCTCGCCCAGGTCGACGCGCACCCGGTTCAGCCGCAACTTGCCGGTGCGGATGCGCGAGAGGTCCAGCAGGTCGTTGATGATGCGGGTCTGGCTGCCGACGGCGCGCTTGATGGTCTCGCTCACCCGCCGGACCTTGGCGTTTTCCATGGCCTCCGGCAGGTGCAGCAGCAGTTCCGCGTTCATCTGGATCAGGTTGAGCGGCTGCTTCAGCTCGTGCGACATCACCGCGAGGAACCTGTCCTTCAGCTCGTTGGCCATCTGGGCGTTCAGGCTCGCCTTTTTTTCCTTGACCAGCAGATGGTCCAGCGCGAGCTCGTGCCGCTTGCTGCCGGTCATGTCCCGCGCGATCTTGGCGAAGCCGCCTCCCGCCCTGTCGTCCAGCAGCGTCATCGCGCCGCTGCAGAAGAAGCGCGTGCCGTCCTTTCGCTGGTGCCAGCGCTCGTCTTCGGCGCGGCCGGACTGCGCCGCGCAGCGCATTTCCGCTTCGGGTACGCCGTGCGCGCGGTCCTCGGGCGTGAAGATGGTCGCGATCGGGCTGCCGATCATCTCTGCCTCGCCGTAGCCGAAGATGCGCTCGGCACCGAGATTCCAGCTGGTGACGATGCCCTGCGGGTCGGCCGTGATGATGGCGAAGTCGCTCGTCGTCGCGGCCGCCCGCCGCAGCCGCTCCTCGCCCGCACGCACGCGCTCTTCCGCGGTCCGCAATTCGGTGATGTCGAAGAAGTTGAGGATGGCCCCCTCGATCCGGTCCCCGGCCGTCCGGTACGGAAGGATGCGCGCGAGGAAATGCCGCCCGTCGGCGCTCTTCACGTGGCGCTCGCTCGCGCGCAATTCCCTGAAGGCCGACGCCGTGTCCTCGGCCAGCTCGGGGTAGTCGAGCCGGGTCGTGATGTCGAACAGCGAGCGTCCCAGGTCCGAAGGGATCAGGTTGAAGAGGTTGCTCGCATGCGGCGTGTAGCGCTTGATGTGCATGCTCCGGTCGACGAACACGGTGGCGATCTCGGACGAGGCGATCAGGTTCTGCAGGTCGTCGTTGATGTGCTCCCATTCCTCGACCTTGATCTTGAGCTCGAAGTTGACGGTCACCAGCTCCTCGTTCATCGACTGGAGCTCTTCCTTGCTCGTCTCCAGTTCCTCGCTGGCCGAGCGCAGTTCCTCGTTGATGGCCTGCAGCTCCTCGTTCGAGGCCTTCAGTTCCTCGGTCGATGTCTCGGAGCTCTCGATGGTGTCCTGCAGGTGGAGCTTGAGCTGCCTGATTTCCTCCTCGAGCTGGGCGACCAGCTGTTCGCGCGCGGCGTCGGGCGGTGCGCCATCGTCCGGCCGCGTGCTCTCCTCGACCTCGTCGAAGACCACCAGGATCAGCTGCCTGCTCCCCGGCTCCTGCTGCACCGGTCGCACGGTGATGTTCAGGAACACCTGCCGGCCGTCTTCCTGGCGCAGCACGAGCCGCGCCTCGACGCTATGCGACGACTGCGCCGACTTGAACAGCGCGGTGCGCAGTTCGAGCCGGATGTCCGGGCGCACGTTGTTCAGCAGGTTGTCCGAAGGCTCGCCGCTCGCGCGCTCGAGGAAGCGCCCGGCGCCGTTGGACAGGTGAAGCACGTTGTGGTCGCTGTCGATCAGCACGCTGGGCGGCGAGAACTGCTCCAGCGCGCGCTGGTGCAGCTCGGCGAGGCTGGGCCGTTCGCCGCCATTGCGCCTGGCTGCACGCAGTGCCTGCATGACGGGGCCGGTCGGCAGCGCGGTCAGCGCCTCGCTGATCACCGGCACGTGCCGTGCGGGCGGAAACTCGGGGTTGACCTGGAAGATGCGGTGGCGCTTGTCGACGGCGGCGAACAGGTTCGCGGCCGCGTCGGTCGACTCGGAGGTGCCGAGGAACAGGAAGCCGCCCGGCTTGAGCGCGATGCGGAACATCCCGAGCACGCGGGCCTGGGCGTCGCGATCGAGATAGATCAGCAGGTTGCGGCAGCAGATCATGTCGAGCCTGGAGAACGGCGGATCGCTCAGCAGGTTGTGCTGCGCGAAGAGCACCGGCTCGCGCACCGCGGCCGACACGCGGAACTGGTCGCGGTCCTTCAGGAAGTACCGCCGCAGCCGGCCCGGCGCGATGTCTTCCGCGATGCCCTGCGCATACACGCCCTTGCGGGCCGTGGCGATGGCGCGCTCGTCGACGTCGGTTGCGAAGACCTGGATGTCCAGCGGCTTCGACAAACGATCGGCGTGCTCGCGCAGCAGCATGCTGACGGAGTACGCCTCCTCCCCGGTCGCGCATCCTGCCACCCAGACCCGCAACGGCTCGCCCGGTTGCTTGCGCTCCACCAGCGGCCCGATGACCTCCCCGGACAATGCCTCGAAGGCATCGCGGTCCCGGAAAAAGTTGGTCACGCTGATCAGCATGTCCTGCAGCAGCGGCGCGGCCTCCTCCGGGTGCTCCCGGAGGAAGTCGCGGTAGGCCGGCAGGTCGGCCAGCCGGTTCACTTGCAGCCGGCGCTCGATGCGGCGCAGCACCGTGGCGCGCTTGTAGTGGAGGAAGTCGTGCCGCGTGTAGGTCTTCAGCAGCGCCATGACCTCCTGCAGCGCCTTCTCGGCGAGCCGCGACGAGGCGAGGCCCTCCGGCTCCTCCACGAAAGCGCCCACCTCGGACGTGTGGGGAAGCTGGATGTGGCGCGCGTTGCGCCATACATCGACCAGCCGCTCGCCCATCTGGTCGGCCGGAAGCACAAAGTCGACCATGCCGGTGGCGATGGCGGCCAGCGGCATTCCACCGTAGGTCGCGTCCTCCGGCGACTGGGCCATGGTCAGGCCCGCATGCTCCTTGATTCGGGTGAGCCCGACCGCGCCGTCGCTGCCGGTGCCCGACAGGACGATGCTGACCGCGCGCTCGCGGTGCACCTGCGCCAGCGTGCGGAAGAAGACGTCCGCCGCGGTTGCGCGTCCATAGGGCCGCTCTCCCTGCGTGACCTGCAGGTTGCCGCCGTTCATCGTCAGTTCGACGCCGGGCGGGATCACGTAGATGTGATCGACCTCGATCGGCATCGTGCCGGCCGCCCGGGCCACGGGCAAGGCCGTCGTGCGCTGCAGGATCTCGGGGGCGCTGCTTTCATGGTCCGGCGACAGGTGCAGGATCACCACGAAGGCCATGCCCGGCCGCTCGGGCATGTGCTCGAAGAAGCGCATCAGCGCTTCCATTCCGCCGGCCGATCCGGCAAGGCCGACGACGGGGAAACTCAGCGAACTTGGCGCCAGCGTCGCGGGTGCGGAGGAAGGCGCAGGGGCACCGGAGGTCTGGGACTCGGGCATTCTGGCTCGCAGGGAAAGTGCGGCATTCGGGAGGAGCGATTTTGCGCCCAAGTCCGGCAACCCCGGTACGAGCATTCCCTGCGCGGCGCCCGCCGCGGGAGCGGGGACGCCGTGCAAGCCCTCAGGCGGCCTGGATCTCGATGCGCCGCGCCTTCGCGTGCGCAGCCTTGGGAATCCGCAGCCGCAGCACGCCCTGCGCCAGTTCGGCGGTGACGTTCTGGGTGTCGAGCTCCTTGCTCAGCGTGAACACCCGCCTGAACCTCGCGAGGCCCACCTCCGTGTGGCTGGAGTTGAGGCCCTCGGGCGTTGTCAGGCTGGACTCGGCTTCGATGGTCAGCGTCGCGGCTTCCACGTGGAGGTTCAGCCTGTCGCGGCTCACGCCGGGCAGGTCGGCGTAGAGCGTGATGCCGCCGCTGTCCTCGATCACGTCGACGGCCGGCGTCAGCGCAGCCTCGGCATGGCGAGACGAGTCCTTCTGTGCGAGCTTGCCCGGTTCGGCGGCCGACGAGGCCTGGAGATCGCGTTTCATGGTGTGGCTCCTTTCGTTCGGTTCGTTCGGGATTCCTCCTCCGGCTCGCTACTGGATGGCGATCCGGCGCGGCTGCGCGGACGCGCGCCGCTGGACGGTGATGTGCAGCACGCCATCGCTCATGCGGGCGTTCACGGCGTCGGGGTCGGCGTCTTCCGGCAGCGTCATGACGCGGCGGAATGCGCCTTCGAAACGCTCGTTGATGTGCACCGCGGCCTTGTCGCCTTCCTCGGGGAGCGCGCTCTTGCGCTCCCCGGAGATGGTCAGCAGGCCGCGCTCGAGGTTGACCTCGAGCGCAGAGGGGTCCACGCCCGGCGCGAACGCATAGATTTCCAGCGTCTGCGGGGTGCTGCCCACGTTCAGCGCGGGGAAGCCGTTCCAGGCAATGCCGCGGATGGAGGGAGACAGGTCGAAAGCCTGCTGCACGTCGCGCTGCAGGCGGTCCATCTCCGCAAAGATGTCGCGAGGAAACAAGGATCGATACATGGCGAAACCTCCGTAAGAAGTTGAATGCAGAAACAACGAAAAGCCGGCGGCGTGCCCCCGTGCTCCAGGCGCTACTGGAGCCTGCTCGATTCGCGCTGGGCCGGGGGCGGCGCCGTCGGACCGGCGCGCGCGAGCGTCTTGATTCGCGGCATCCGCAAGCGCCAGCGCGGCGGGCGGGTCACCGGATAGTCGAACTTCGCCAGTTCTTCCCGCCCCTTGCTGGTGATGGCGAGCACCTGCGCCGCGGACGGTGTGCCCGCAAGCGCGATGGGGTCGGAGGGCGACGGCACCAGGGCCACTACGAGGCCCGCGGCCCGAAGCAGCCGGACCTTGTCGATGTCCTCCGTCCGGTAGAAGGACACGGGCAGGCGGGAGGTGGCGATTTGCCTCAGCAGGTTCATGGTCATTTGAGTGCCTCCTTTTCGGTTTGACCAGGTTCCAACGGAAGTCAACATAGTTTCACTCGCCAGGATTTCAAGAGGGGAAATCGACAGCCGATCTTCAGTGTCAGTGCGCCGCGTTTTCGCTGTCTCCTTCCTCATGAAGGTCGCTCATGGACGGCTCCACGAAGCCAGGGTGTCGCGCACCTCGTCGTCACTGGGCGGATCGAAGACGCCGTACCACGCGCCCACGGCGTGGAAAGGATCGGGCATGCGCATGCAGACCACCTCGTCCGCACGCGAGCCCATGCGCTCGAGGTCGCTGCGGCCCGCGAACTCGCTCGCCGTCGCGGGCTGCGCCAGCGCCTGGCACGCCGTGGCTTCGCCGACCGGCACCGCGGCAACGACTTTCGCCGCGCCGAGCGACCGCGCCGCGATGATCGCGGCGCGCATCGACAGGCCGGTGGCGAGGCCGTCGTCGACCAGGATGACGGTCTTGCCGCCCAGGTCGCAAGGCGCCCGGCCGCCGCGGTAGGCGCGTTCACGGCGCGCCAGCTCCCGCTGCTCGCGTTCGAAGACGAGCGTCAGGTCGGCCCAGGGCTCGCCGGTCACGCGCACGCCGCCCGCGGCGATCGCCCCGGCCGCATATTCCTCGTGGCCGGGAAGCCCCAGCTTGCGCACCACCATGATGTCGAGCGGGAGATTCAATGCCCGTGCGACTTGCGCACCGACAGGCACGCCGCCGCGCGGCAGCGCCAGCACGAGCGCATCCTGCGCGTCGCGGTACTGGCCGAGCAGCGCCGCGAGCTGGCGGCCTGCATCGACGCGGTCCCGGAACATGGTCGGCCTCCCGCCTATGAGCGGCCTCGCCGCAAGGCCGGGTCGCTGGGCGAATTGGTCGGCGACAGCTGTTCGGCCGGCGGCCCGAGCAGGCCGCTGTCGCCGCCCTTGGCGTGCGTGGTGCCGCCGCTGCGCACCTTGTAGCGGCCGGAATAGATCTCGTCGTCGTCGAAGTTCAGCGGTGCGGTGTCGGGGGTGCCGCCGCTTTGTACCGCGCCGCGCGACGGCGGGTTGTCGTCGTGGGGGCCGATGGCGTCCTGCACCGGGGCGCCGGCCTGGCGGCTTTTCGTGGCTGCGGGCTTGTGCGTCGTTTTCATGGTTCGTTCCTTTGCGCGATGGAGACCGGAAACAGGCCTCTAGAGTTCGGGTTTCGACCTTGCAGCGCAGGTCCGCTGTGGGAGCGGCCAGGCAGCGAATGTAGGAACAGAAACCCTTGTCGCGTGCCGCCGCACTCGCGCTCCCTCAGAGCGAAGTGAACCCGTCCGACAGACGGCCGGCGCCGGCGGCGCAGATTGGTCCTGCCAAGTGAAAAAGGAGCGCGCAATGATCCGGAAACTCGCTTCGGGCGAATACCGCCTGTATTCCCGCAAGATCGATCCCAAGACGGGCAAGCGCCGCAACCTGGGCACCTTCGCCTCGCAGGAGCAGGCCCGGCAGCACGAGCGCGAAGTCCAGTACTTCAAGCGCCACCACTGAAGAGCCCGCGTGTCGCGAAGGAACGGGACCTCGCGCCACGGAGCCGGGGCGGGCCGGCAGCTCACAGCATGAACGAATCCCGGCTGCGCGCGGCGGGGCCTGCCTCGCTCGCGCTGCCTTCATCGTCGGCGGTAGCGATGCGCAGGCGGGCGCGTTCGTGCCTGCGGATGAGATCGCCGCACCGTTCGCGGTCGGCCGTATCGGCGGGCGGGTCTTCGCCGCAGTCGATGAGGAACTGCGACTCGTCGAAGCTGAGGCCGTGCAGGATCTCCTGGTCCCGCGAATTGAGGGCGAGCAGGTTTTCGCTCGATAGCTGGGCGCGCCGCCGGGCTGCCGGTTCAGGTCCTGGCGGCGTAGATCTGGTCGAGCATCGAGCCCAGCCGATCGAAATCCACCGGCTTCGTCAGATGGGCGAAGAAGCCGGCTTCGAAGCTGGTGTCGCGGTCGCTGGGCTGGCCGTAGCCGGTGATGGCGATCAGCGCGGGCGGATTGATCAGGTCGGCGCGCAGGCGCTTGGCAACGTCGTGGCCGTTCATGCCGGGCAGCCCGATGTCCAGCAACACCACGTCGGGCCGTTTCGCCTTGACGGCTTCTATCGCGGCAAAACCATCGTGCTCCACCGAGCACGAGTAGCCCAGCGATTCCAGCAGCAGTGCCAGGGTTTCCGCCGCATCGCGGTTGTCGTCCACGACCAGCACCAGCCTTTCGCCCTCGCCGCGTTCGGTCGGCCGCGGCATGTCGGGTGTGGGCGCCGCCGGCAGGCGCACCACGAATTCGCTGCCCTCCCCCGCGCGCCCGGTGCTGAACACGCTGACGTAGCCGCCATGAAGCTGCGTCAGCTGCTGCACCAGGCTCAGGCCCAGCCCGAGCCCGCCGCGCGTGCGCGCCAGTTCGTTTTCGCCTTGCACGAAGAGTTCGAAGACCCTCTCGAGATCCTTGCGCGGGATCCCCGGGCCGTTGTCCTTGACGCTGATCTCCGCTTCCGAGGCGTTGGCACCGTGGGTGCCGAGGCGGATCGCGATGCGCCCGCCGTCGGGAGTGAACTTGGACGCGTTGTGAGCCAGGTTGCCGATGACCTGGATCAGCCGCGCCCTGTCGCCCGTGACCCAGGGATCGGCCCCGTCGACCTGCAGTTCCAGGACCTGCGACTTCAGCGCCATGGCAGGGCGCATGGCCTCCACCCCTTCGACGACCACTTCGCGAAGCCGCACCGGCTTGGCTTCCAGGTGGATGCGCCCGCTCGTGATCCGGCCCACGTCCAGCAGGTCGTCGATGAGCCGCGTCATCTGCCTGAGCTGGCGATCGATGATGCCGCGCGTCCTGTTCAGCACCAGCGAGCCCGTCTCCTCGCGCTTGAGAAGCTCCAGCGCGTTGGAGATGGGCGCGAGCGGGTTGCGCAGCTCATGGCCCAGCATTGCAAGGAAGGTGGTCATGCGCCTTCCCTCGTCCTCCAGCGTGATGATGCGGCGGCGCTCGGTGAGGTCGCGGGTGACCTTGGCGAATCCCTTGTGCTGCCCGGCGGCGTCGTAGATGGCCGTGATCACCACGCTGGCCCAGAAGCGGGTTCCATCCTTGCGCACGCGCCAGCCTTCGTCTTCGAAGCGCCCCTCGCGCAGCGCGTTGGCCAGTTCCTCGGCGGGCCATCCGCGCGCGGCGACATCGGGCGGATAGAACTTCGAGAAGTGCTGGCCGATGATCTCGTGTGCCTTGTAGCCCTTGTTCTTCTCCGCGCCGAGATTCCAGCTGACCACGTGGCCGCCGGGGTCGAGCATGAAGATCGCGTAGTCCTTCACGCCCTCGACGAGCAGGCGGAACCGTTCCTCGCTGGCGCGCAGCGCATCTTCGTGCTTTCGCCGGTCGCTGTGATCGCGAATGATCTTGGAATACCCGCGCGTGGCGCCGTTGGCGCCTGGCAGGCGGGTGATGACGATGTTGGCCCAGAAGCGCGTGCCGTCCTTGCGCAGGCGCCAGCCCTCGTCCACGAAGCGCCCCTGCTTGCCGGCCTGCGCCAGCTCCTCGTCGGGCAAGCCGCGCGAGAGCGTCTCCTGCGGATACAGGACGGAAAAATGGCGCCCCAGGATGTCGGCGCCGTCGTAGCCGCTGAGCTGGCGTGCCCCGGCGTTCCAGCTCACGATGTTGCCGTCCGGGTCCAGCAGGATGATGGCGTGATCGGTGAGGCCGTCGACCATCTGGCGATAGTCGGCATCGGTCAGGGAGGCGACGGACAACCCGGGCTGTTCGCTGGTTTTCATCGGTTCAGCAGGCATGTCTGGCCCCGGCTCGTGGAGTCTTGCAAGTGTGGTCCATTGCACTTGAACAGCCCGTGGGAAGATTCCTACTCCGGAGCGGAAGCCGAGGCCTCCTCGGCCGCTTCGCGCGGCAGTTCGTACAGGAAGAATGGCGGCACGCCGGGCCGGCTGCGCTGCAGCAGGGGCTTGGCAACGTTGTAGACCGGCACGCCGTTGATGGTGCGCGCCTCGAGCGTGCCCCGGTGCGCGTGGCCGTGGAACACCGCGTCCATCGGGTAGCGCAGCAGCGGCTCCTCCAGCCGGCTGCTGCCCAGGAAGGGAAAGATCTCCACCGGCTCGCCCTGCACCGTGCCGGCGGTGGGCGCGTAGTGCAGCAGCGCGATGCGGCGCCGCGTGCGCAGCTTGGCCAGCGCCGACTCCAGCTTCATCGCCTCGTTCAGCGCCTCCTGCACGAACAGCTTGATCGCCGGCTCGCCCCAGGCGCCCAGCGAGCCGCGCCCGAAGCCACCGGCAAAGCCCTTCACGCCGGCGATGCCCACGCCCTCGATCTCGCAGGCCGAGCCATCGAGCACGCGGACGCCGGCATGCATCAGCGCACCGGTCACCGCCTCGGGCGTGCCGGACTCGTAGTCGTGGTTGCCCAGCACGGCGACGATGGGGATGTGGATCGCACCCAGCTCCTCGACCAGCACTCGGGCCTCCTCGGCCGTGCCGTAGTCGGTGAGATCGCCACACAGCAGCAGCGCATCGGCCTCGTCGGCGGCCTGGGCGAAGAGGCTGCGCAGCGTGCCGGCGGAGTCCTTCTGGACATGAATGTCGCCGACGGCGGCAAACCGGATGTGGGAGGACGATTTGGGATTGGGCATGGCGACGCGGCTCGATGAAGGCGAGCGCCAGAATGTGCCGCGCCGCGGTTCGCCGTCATCGGCCCCATCCCGCAGCGGCTGTAGGCGCATGCCGACGTTCGATGGGGCCCTTTGCTCCGGGCCGCCGCCTGTGGCCAGCCCTAGCTTGCATGCATGTCGCCCTTCACCGCGCTCGCGCCTTCGCTGGAAGAAGAAGTCGACCCCCACGTGGCCGATTTCTATCGGCAGACCTTGCGCGCCTTGAACGGTGCGGGCATTCCCTTCCTGGTGGGCGGAACCTTCTCGCACGCGTGCTACACGGGCATCCGCCGCTCGACCAAGGACCTCGACCTGTTCATCCACCGCGAGGACTACGAACGCATCGCGCAGCTCATGCAGCGGCACGGCTGGCGCACCGAGCTGACCCATCCGCACTGGCTGGCCAAGGTGTACGACGGCCCCGAGTTCATCGACCTGATCTTCAATTCGGGCAACGGCGTGACGCCGGTGGACAAGCGCTGGTTCCGCGGCAACTGCCGCGCCGAGATCCTGGGCGTGCCGGTGCTCATCGCCAACGCGGAGGACAGCCTGCTGTCCAAGGCCTTCATCATGGAGCGCGAGCGCTACGACGGCGGCGACATCGCCCACCTGCTGGAGGCCAATGCGCAGCGGCTTGACTGGGTCAGCCTGCTCGAGCGCTTCGGCCCGCACTGGCGGGTGCTGCTGGCCCACCTCACGCTGTTCGGCTACATCTACCCCGGTCAGCGCCATCACATTCCGGACTGGGTCATGTCCCGGCTGATGGAACGCCTGGCCGATGAAATGCGCGAGCCGCCGGCCACGCACGAGAACGTGTGCGCCGGCACCCTGCTGTCGCGCGAGCAATACATCCACGACGTGGAGCGGCTGGGCTACGTGGACGGACGCCTCACCGGCGCGAGCAGCATGACGGCCGAGGACGTGGCGTTGTGGACCGCAGACATCCACGCCAGGAAGCCGCATTGCACCGCGGGCGGGCCGTAGCCTGCGCAGTTGCGTCGGGGTTCATGCGGTGCGGGCAGCCACCAGCGCCGCCCACGGCATGCGGCGGAAAGCCACGTCGAGGCTCACGGTGCCGCCAGCGGCCGCCGCGGGCTCGCCGGTCAGCACGTTCTTCAGCACGCCCCCGTCGTGGCCTGCGGGAAGCCGCACCGCCGTGCCGCGCCACCTCGCCGCATCGGGCAGGGCCGGGGCATGGTCCATCGCTTCCCGATGCGGAAGCCCGACGAACAGCCGGCTCGCCACGATCACGAGCATGCGGTCGCCATGCAGCCGCCCGAAAGCCACGACGTGCCTCGACAACGGCCCCTCGACCTCCAGCGGTTCGTAGCTGCCCTCCTGGAACAGCAGCGGCTGCTGCCGCCGCAGCGACAGCAGCCGCCAGATGAACCAGAGCTTCGCGCGGCCGTCGTGCGGGGCCGCCGCCAGCGCACCGACCCGCTCGGCAAGAGCGTCGCCCTCGGCCACGGCATGCAGCTCGTCGAGGCGCTGCTGGCGCAGCGCGTAGTCGACCGGGCGCCGGTTGTCCGGATCGACAAGGCTCAGCTCGATGAGTTCGCTGCCCTGGTAGAGATCCGGCACGCCGGGGGAGCCGTACTTGAGCAAGGTCAGGGTCAGGCTGTTCCACGCGCCGAACCACGCCAGCCTGTCCGCCATGCGCTGGATGTCGGACAGGCAGGCGCCTTCGCTCGGGTCGCCCAGGATCTCGCGCACGAAGGTCTCCAGCACCGCCTCGTAGTCGGCATCGGGATGGGACCATCGCGTGCGCAGCTTCGATTCGCGCGCGGCCTTCTGCATGTAGTGCCAGATGCGGTTGCTGTAGCCCGCGACTGCATCTGCGGCCAGCCCGCCCACCGGCAGGGTGCCGAGCAGCGTCTGGTAGAGCAGGTATTCGTCCGCGCGCGAGGGAGCCTCGCCGCCGGGCAGCTTCCTGTGCGCGCCGCGGCACTGCGCGTGCCATCGCGCCAGCGCGTGCATCCATTCATCGGGCATCTCGGACAGCACGTCGATCCGGTTGCGCACGTCCTCCGAGCGCTTGTTGTCGTGCGTCGAGGTGGCCAGCATCGTGTGCGGCCAGCGCAGCGCGCGATCGGCGCTGAGCGCGTGGAATTCCTCGACCTCGATGCCGAAGCGGTCGGGCTCGCCGCCCACTTCGTTGAGCGAGCAGAGCGGAAAGTAGCGGTAGAACGCGGTGTCCTCCACGCCCTTGGCCGCCACCGGCGCGCTGAACTGCTGGAAGCGCCGCGCGAAGTGGCGCGCCCGTTCGCCCAGTGCCGGCGCGGCCTGGACGGCCTCTCCCCGCAGTGCGCTGCGCACGAAGAGGAAGATCGAGCGGTCGGCATCGCCGCTGCTGCGGGCGGCCGCGTCGACGGCTTCGTCGATGACCCGCTCGTCCTGTCCCGAGAGGCCATCGACGATGTAGGTGCGATACACCGGCATGCACGAAGCCACGCCCGCGAGGGCCCGGCGCAGCGCGTTGAGCGTGTAGTCGCGCGTGCTGCGGTCGGCGCGGGCGATGCGCAGCAGCTCGGTGGCCAGCACGTTGAGCTCCGACGCCAGCGCGTTGCGCATCACCTCCCGCCGGCCCGACCGCGCCACTGCGGCAAAGTCCTGCGTGTCGCCGGTGAAGCGCTGCCAGGCGTGGAGAACATCCGACTCGGCTGCCGTATCGACCAGCACGCCGTTGGCAACGTTGGCGAAGCGATAGCCCGTGGTCCCGTGCACGTGCCAGGTCTCGGGCACTTCCTCGTTCGCGCCCGCGATCTTCTCGGCCACCACGTACAGCGGCCGCGCGGGCCGCCCTTGCGCGTCGGCAGCCGGCAGCATGAGGCCGGCACGGCGCGCATAGCCCTCCTGCAGCTTGCGAAAGTAGCCGGCGGGGTCGTAGAGCCCGTCGGGGTGGTCGATGCGCAGGCCGTCCACCGCCCCGGACGCAGCCAGCTCGAGCACGAACGACTGCGTGGCCTCGAACACCTCGTCGCGCTCGATGCGGATGGCGGCCAGGTCGTTGATGTCGAAGAAGCGCCGGTAGTTGATCTCGTCGGCTGCCATCCGCCAGTGCGCGAGCCGGTAGGCCTGCGCCTCGATCAGCCGGTGCAGTGCGTCGCGCGCTTCCGGCAAGGCGAGGTTCAGCTCCGCCACCGACGCCTGGATCGCCTGCGCCACCGCGGGGCGCCGCCGCACGAGCAGCGCAAGCCGCGCCTTGAGCAGCTCCTTGTCGCGCACACGTTCCGCGCGTTCTTCCGGCGACGCCGCATTGCGTCCGGGCAGGTGGCCGAACGCGGTGGCAAGGCTTGCGAGATGCCCGGAGGCGGTCGCATCGCCGAGCCGCGCGAGCGCCCGGTGCAGCACCGCCGGATAGCTCTCCGGCGCGAGCGGAAAGCGGTGATCGAAGTAGCGGATCGCCAGGCTGCCGGCCGCATCCTCGAAGCGAAGGATCAGTTCACCGTTTTCCAGCACCTCGCCATAGTGCCCACCGAGCACGGGCAGCAGCACCCTGCCGGCAAGCTCCACGTTGAGCGGTTGCCAATCGATGTCGAAGTGCTGAGCGAACAGCGAGGCTGGGCCGTTTTCCAGCACGTCCATCCACCATGCGTTGTCGGCGCCGAACACGCCCATGTGGTTGGGCACCATGTCCAGCAGCTGGCCAAGGCCATTGGCCTTCAGTGCGGCAACGAAGCGCGCGAAGCCCTCGGCGCCGCCCAGCTCGGGGTTGATCTCCGCGTGCGCCACCACGTCGTAGCCATGCATGCTGCCGGCGCGCGCCCGCTGGATCGGCGAGCAGTACACGTGGCTCACGCCGAGCCTTGCGAGATACGGCAGCACGCGGATCGCCTCGTCGAAGCCGAAGTCCTTGTGGAGCTGCAGCCGGTAGGTGGCGCGCGGCACGCGGGTCTGCAGGCCCGGCGATGCCGCGTGTTCGACAACGCGCGGCCTCTGGGCACGCAGCAACCGGCCGAGGCCGCGCATGCGTTCGCCGCCGGCCAGCGCCGTGCTCGAGACGGGCAGCTTGCGCCGCCAGTTGGGATGCGTATCGACCGTGCCCGGCATGTTGGCCTGGGCGACCACCTCCGCCACGTCTTCGAGCTGGACCAGCATCAGCGCCGACGGCGAGGCCGCCAGGAATGCATGCGCCGCTTCCACGATGCGGCCGGTCGGCATCGCAAGGCCGGCGGCCTGCGCCATGTCTTCGCGCGACAGCAGGCCGGCCCGCAGCATCGCGTGCATCAGCTGCATGCGCTCGTGCGCCCGGTCCGTCAGCTGTTTGTCGAAGATCGCCGGATCGGGGAACAGGCCAAGCGCGAGGCGCTCCCGAAGGTCTTGCGCCGTCCACCAGCCCGCGAAGGTCGCAAGGTCGTGCGTGCTGACCGCGGCCAGCGCGGCCGGCGGATAGGCGGCGGGCGGCTTGAATCCGCCGCCCTGCGGCTCCTTCTCGAAATACAGCAGGCGATAGGACAACACGTCGGCACGCAAGAGCGCGTCGCGCAACGCGTCGTCGACCGTGCCCAGGTCTTCGCCCACCACCATGCAGCGGTGCCGGTGGCTCTCTATCGCCACCACGGCCAGCATCTCGTCCAGCGCGTAGTGGACGTAGGCGCCCTCCTTCGCATCGCGCCCGGGCGGAATCCAGAACAGGCGCATCAGGCCCATCACGTGGTCGATGCGCAATGCACCCGCGCCACGCATGCCGGCACGCAGCGTGTCGATGAAGTAGCGGTAGCCCTCCGCGCGCAGGCGGTCGGGGCGCAATGGCGGCAGGCCCCAGCCCTGTCCCGCAGGGTTGAACTCGTCAGGCGGCGCACCGATGCTGGCACCTCCGGCAAGGCCCTGCTGCAGGGCCCAGGCATCGGAACCGGCGCGGTCGACCGACACCGCCAAGTCCACGTACAGGCCAACACCCATGCCGAGCGCGCTGCAGCGCGCGGCGGCCGCAGCCAGCTGGCGGGCGGCCAGCCACTGGAGGTACTGGTGGAACTGCACGCGCTGCGCATACACCACCGCGAATGCACTCACCTCGGCGGAATCCGGGTCCTGGTAGGCACTCGGCCACGCGTGCCAGTCCCACGCGCCCCCTTCGTGCGCGAGGAAGTGGGCTTGCAGCGCTTCGAAAAGAGCGTGCCGGCGCAGCGCCTCGCCACGCTCCGCGACGAAGGCCATGAACTCCTGGCCCGTTTCGTCGGGCGGCCCTTCGGACGGCAGATGGCGCTCGCAGAAATGGCTGAACAGCAAGGCGAGCACTTCGAACTTCGCGGCAGCCACGCCGGGGTAGTCCACCAGGGGCGTTGCGCGCAAGGCGGCAAGGCGCGACTGGAAATCGGGCGAATGCACCCGCTCGCGGGCCGGCGCGCAATCGGCGAAATCCGGCACCGCCTCCACGTCGATGTAGAGCGCATTGAGCTGCAGGCGGGACGAAGGGCTGTAGGGACTCGCGTGCTGCGGGGTACTGGCGAACAGGGCGTGCAGCGGGTTGAGGCCGATGATGTCGGCGCCCTGCGCCGCCATCTGCACGGCCAGTTCTTCGAGATCGCTGAAGTCGCCGATGCCCCAGTTGCGCGGCGAGCGCAGGCTGTAGAGCTGTAGCGACACGCCCCACGCGCGGCCGCCGTCGCGCACCACGGGGGGCCGGTAGCAACGGCCCGGCGAGACCAGCACCAGCGTCTCGCCGCGCAGGCCTTCGCCTTCGATGCGCAGCCTGCAGTAGCCTGCTTCGAGGCTCGATGGGAGGTGCAGGACGCGCTCGCACACATGCCCGCCGCTTTCGATGCGGCCGGTTTCGGGCAGCGCCCCGGCATCCGCTTCGCCCTGCCGCGCACGGCCTTGTTCGTCGATGAGCTCCCATCGAAGCCGGCCCGTCGAAGCCGGCAGCCGCAGCGGCACCTGCCACCCGCGGCTCGACGCCTGCACGGCCACGGCCGGCGGCAGCACCTCGGCGCTGCGCGCGCGGTGTGCCGCCTCGAGGGCGTGGGCCGCGTCGGCCGCATCGCCGATGTGCATGCCGAACTCGGCGAGCAGCGCAATCAGGCTCGGCGCGGAAACCTCGCGACGAACGCCGAATGCGTCGACATAGCCGGTGTCAATGCCGAAGTGCTCGCACAGCCGCCCAAGTTCGCCTGTGACGCCGTGGTGGTGCGGTTCATGCGCCATGCAGCTCTTCCAGCGTCACATGCACCGCGCCGCGTGCGCAGCGCAGGCTGCCCTGGCAATCGGCCGTGCCGTCGCTATGGATCACGGCGCCCGGCGGCGGCTCGACGCCATCGGCCGGCTGCGAACCGAAATGAGCGAGCAGGTACAGCCGCGCCCCAGGCTGGCCATGTTGCAAGGGCCCCAGGCTCCACTGCACCCGGAGCAGGCCGTTCTCGCAGCGGTAGCTGCCCGCGCCTGCGGTACCGGCGAGCCACGGCACCACGAAGCGCTGGCGCAGGCGCAGCAGTTGCGTCACCTCGCTGAGCCTCGCGAAATGCGCGCGCGCGCCGCGCTCGCGCCAGTGCAGCTTCGACGCGAGAAAGGTCGATTCGGCGTTGGGGTCCGGAATGCGCGCGCGGGCTGCCTCATCGGCAAACGCCGCGAAACCGCCGAACTCCGAACGCCGCCCGTCGGACACCGCCGCCGCCAGCTCGGGGCCGAAGTCGCAGAAATACTGGAACGGCGTGGAGGCGGCGAACTCGTCGCCCATGAAGAGCATCGGCACATGCGGGCACAGCAGCAGGCAAGCCATCGCCGCGCGCAGCAGCACCGGATCGCCGAGCGCGTGGATGCGCTCTCCGAATGCGCGGTTGCCGACCTGGTCGTGGGTCTGAAGGAAGGAAACGAACGCCTGTGGCGGCAGCCGCGTGCTCGGCTCGCCGCGCCGATCGCCCTGGCGGAAGAGCGAGGGCTGCCCCTGATAGACGAAGCCCTCGGCCAGCGCCTGCGCGAAACGGCAGACCGGGTCGTCGGCATAGTCGGCGTAGTAGCCATCGCGCTCGCCGGTGGCCAGCACGTGCACCGCGTGGTGCAGGTCGTCGTTCCACTGCGCCGTTGCCGCGACCGGCAGGCCGTGGTCGTCGCGTACCAGCATCGAGGCCTGGTTGGCATCGTTCTCCACCACCAGGTGGATGTGGCGCTCGCGGGCGGGGCCGGCGTCCAGCGCCTCGCGGATCTCGCGCACGATGTGCGGCCGCGTTTCGTCGTGGATCGCGTGGACGGCGTCCATGCGCAGGCCGTCGAAGCGGAACTCCTCGATCCAGTAGAGCGCGTTGTGCAGGAAGAAGTCGCGCACGGTGCGCGAGCCCGGTCCGTCGAAATTGATCGCGGCGCCCCACGGCGTCCGGTGCCCGGGGTTGAAGAACTCGGGACAGTAGGCATGCAGGTGGTTGCCCTCCGGGCCGAAGTGGTTGTAGACCACGTCCAGCAGCACCATCAGGCCGAGCGAATGCGCGGCATCGACCAGCGCCTTGAGATCGTCCGGCGTGCCGTAGGCGGCGTCCGGGGCGAACGGCAGCACGCCGTCGTACCCCCAATTGCGCCGGCCCGGAAAGTCGGCCAGCGGCATGAGCTCGATGGCGGTGATGCCGAGTTCGGCCAGCTCGCCGAGCCGTTCCCGCGCCGCATCGAAGGAGCCCTCCTGCGTGAAGGCGCCGACGTGCAGTTCGTAGACCACCGCCTCCTCCCACGGGCGGCCGCGCCAGGCGTCGTCGGTCCACCCGAAGCGGTGTGGGTCCATCACGGCGCTCGGGCCGTGCACGTCGTCGGGATTGAATCGCGAGGCCGGATCCGGCACGCGCGAGCCGTTGGCCAGCAGGTAGCTGTATCGGTCGCCGTGCCCTGCCTGCGGCACCAGCAGCCGATGCCAGCCGCGGTGGTCGCGCTCCATCGGCCTGGAGACCGCGCCGCCCCCGGCGGCGCGGTGTTCGAGCACGACGGACGGCTCCGAAGGCGCCCAGAGGGCGAACTCCACCCCGCCACCCCCCGCCTGCACGGTGGCGCCGAACGGCATGTGGTGCGAACGGGTGCTCATGGGATGCCTCCGGGGTTCATGGCCTCATGCCGGGCCGGTTCAACACCGCGAGCGAGCGGCATTGCAGGGGGTAGGCCGGCTGCGTCCACGCCGGGGCCGGCGTGGCGGCGTCGACGGTGGCGAGCGGCGGCGCGCTGCCGGCGGTGTCGACCAGCAGCCGCCAGGCCCCATGCGGGGTCGCCGGCAGCGTGAAGGGAATCTCGTCGTGGTGGGCGTTGAACAGCACCAGGAAATCGTCGTCGTGCTGCGCCTCGCCGCGCGGCCCGCGGTCGACGATGCCGCCGCCGGGGATGTACATCGCGATGCAGCGCGCGTTCGCGTCGTTCCAGTTCTCGGGCTGCATCTCCGTGCCGTCGGGCTTGAGCCAGTGCACGTCGGTCACGCTCTCGCCTTCCGCCGGCCGGCCCGCGAAGAACGAACGGCGCCGGAACGATGGATGCGCTCGGCGCAGCGAGATCATGCGTTCGACGAAGCTCGTGAGCGCCGAACTCTCCGGCGAGGGCATCCAGTCGAGCCAGCCGATCTCGTTGTCCTGGCAATAGACATTGTTGTTGCCCTGCTGCGTGTGGCCGCGCTCGTCGCCCGCCAGCAGCATCGGCACACCCTGCGAGAGCAGCAGCGTGGCCAGCAGGTTGCGCTTCTGCCGCTCGCGCAGCGCGAGCACTTCGGGGTCGTCGGTGGGGCCCTCGGCGCCGCAGTTCCACGAGACGTTGTGGTTGTTGCCGTCGCGGTTGTCCTCGCCGTTGGGCTCGTTGTGCTTATCGTTGTACGAGACGAGGTCGTGCAGCGTGAAGCCGTCGTGCGCGGTCACGAAGTTGATGCTGGCGGTGGGCTTCTTGCCGGACCAGCCGTACAGGTCCTCGGAGCCGGTGACGCGCCTGGCCATCTCGCCGAGCAGGCCGCCATCGCCCTTCCAGAATCCGCGCATGCCGTCGCGGTACTGGTCGTTCCATTCGGCCCAGCCGAGCGGGAAGTTGCCCACCTGATAGCCGCCGTGGCCCAGGTCCCAGGGCTCGGCGATGAGCTTCACGCGGTTGAGCGTCGGGTCCTGGCGGATCGCGTCGAAGAAGCCGCCGAGGTTCTCGACCTTGCCCGACTCGCGCGCCAGCGCCGAGGCCAGGTCGAAGCGGAAGCCGTCGACGTGCATCTCCTCGGCCCAGTAGCGCAGCGAGTCCATCACCAGCTGCAGCGCGTGCGGGTGCTCCAGGTTCACGGTGTTGCCGCAGCCGGTGAAGTCGTCGTAGTAGCGGCGGTTGTCGGCGTTGGCGATGTAGTAGGAGGCGTTGTCCACGCCGCGCATCGACAGGGTGGGTCCGAGCTGGTTGCCCTCGCAGGTGTGGTTGTAGACCACGTCGAGGATCACCTCGATGCCTGCCGAATGCAGCGTCTTCACCATGGTCTTGAACTCCTTCACCTTGCCCGAGGCGCTGTAGCGCGTCTCGGGCGCGAAGAAGGCCAGCGTGTTGTAGCCCCAGTAGTTCTGCAGGCCGCGCTCGGCAAGGTGCCGGTCGTTGAGGAAACTGTGCACCGGCAGCAGCTCCACCGTGGTCACGCCCAGGCGCTTGAGGTAGTCGACCACCGGCGCGCAGCCCAGGCCGGCGTAGGTACCGCGCAGCGCGGGCGGCACGTCGGGGTGCGTCATGGTGAAGCCGCGCACATGCATCTCGTAGATCACCATGTCCTGCCACGGCACGAGGGGGCGGCGGTCGTCTCCCCAGGTGAAGGCGGTCTCGAGCACGCGGCCCTTGGGCATGAGCGGCGCACTGTCGCGGCGATCGAAGGAAAGGTCCTCGCGCTTGCTGCCCACGGTGTAGCCGTAGAGCGCGTCGCCCCAGCGCAGCTCGCCCGCCAGGTCCTTCGCATACGGGTCGACCAGCAGCTTGTTGGCGTTGAAGCGGTGCCCATCCTCCGGCTTGTAGGGGCCGTGCACGCGGTAGCCGTAGGCCTGGCCGGGGCGCGCCTCGGGCAGGTAGCAATGCCATACGCCGTCGGTGCGTTCGCGCATCGCGATGCGCTGCAGCTCGTGGCGTCCGCGCTCGTCGAACAGGCACAGCTCGACGCCGCTCGAATGCTGCGAGAACAGGGCGAAATTGACGCCCCCTCCGTCCCAGGTGGCGCCGCGCGGATACGGTCGGCCGGGCCAGACGGCCGTGATCGACGGATTGGGTTTTCGTGTCATTCAGTGCGGCAGGCGATCATTGCCGGGACGCGGGGTGGAACTGTCGACAGTGGTCACGTTCGGCGGCGGCGGCTTGCCGCCCCTGATCTGCCTCGGCCACCAGTGTTCGATCTGCGCCTTCGCCCAGTCCTTGCCTGCCAGTCCGAAGGCCAGGGCGAGCGCGAAGACCACGCCGGCGAGGATCACGAGGAAGCTCTCGCGCACGATGTCGCCGCCGACCTTGATCTGGTCGAGCGCGATCAGGATCACGAAAGCCATCACCGCGTACTGCGCCACCTTGCCGAAGAGGGCCGCGTCCTGCATCTGGATGCCGCGGAAGTAGCTCGACACCGCATCGCCCACGAAGCGCGCGAAATAGGAGCCGAAAGCCAGCACCAGCAGCGCCACGAACACGTTCGGCACGAACCAGACGATGCGCCCGAGCAGGTCGGCGATGTAGCTCAGCCCCATGCCGTTGAAGGCGATGAGCAGCGAGGCGAAGATCACCAGCCAGTACGCGAGGATGCCGAACAGGCTGCTGGTGTCCCCCGCGAGCCCGCCCTGGCGCAGGAAGTTGTCGAGCCCCGCGCGCTCGGTCAGCACGTTGAAGTTGACGGCGCGCAGCGCCCTGGTCACCGCGAAGCGCACCGCCTTGGCGACCAGCCAGCCGGCGATGACCACGACCACCGCGATCAGCAGGCGCGGCACGAAGGCGCCGACCTGGTAGAGGATGGCGCGCAGCGGCTCCAGGTGAATGCCGAAGTTTTCCATGGTGTGAGCTCCCTTGGGGTTGCGTCGACAACGTCAGGCGCGGGACGGTTGGATGAGCGCGAGCACGCCTTGCAGCGGCACCTGCGCCCAATCGACACGGTTGTCGAGTTCGTAGCGCAACTCGTAAAGGGCTTTCTCGAGTTCGAACAGCGCGAGCAGTTCGCCGTCGAGCGCCCCGCCGTAGCCCGCCAGGAAAGCTTCGCGTGTCGCCTGCTCCCACGCGACGGCCGGGGCGGCCAGCCGCTCGGCTTCGTCGGGGTTCTGCGCCACCCGGCGCAGCGCCGACCAGCGCGCGTAGTTGAACGAGCGCAGCATGCCGGCCACGTCGCGCAGCGGCGAGCTCTTGGTGCGTCGCTCCTCGAAGCTGCGCGCGGGCTCGCCCTCGAAATCGATGATGACGAAGTCGTTGTCCTTCACCAGCACCTGGCCGAGGTGGTAATCGCCGTGGTAGCGGCTCTTGATGCCGGTGCCTTCCACCGGCCGTCTCGCCTCGATGCCGGCCTGCAGCGTGCCGGACACCGCGAGCAGCGTGCGTGCGTCGGCCTGCACCGTGGGCGGCAGCAGGTCGAGCCGTTCGCGCAGCAGCGCGAGCGTTGCCTCAGCGTCGCTCGCGGCATGGGCCCTGAACCCGGCGAAGTCGGCAGACGCCAGCGGCTCGGGGTCGAATGCGGCGGCGCCCGTGCGCACGGCGAGCGCCTGGTGCAGCTCGGCCGTGCGGCGGCCCAGCGTGGCCATCAGCGCGAGGAAGCCGCCGTGCACCTCCGACACGGCGGGCGCGCCGCCGTCGGTGGTGGCCACGTCGCGCAGGAAGCGCTCGAGGTAGCCGAGCGTGTAGTCCCAGCCGTCGCCCTGGTTGGACACGTAGCTCTGCACCATGGCGAGCGTGATCGTGCGGCCGTCGTTCGCCATGTACTCGAGCGCGCCGAGCACCGGCACGCAGTGCGGGTAGCGCGCCACCTCGGTCAGGAAGCGGCCCATCTCCAGCTCGGGGTTGATGCCTTCGCGCACGTGCCGATAGCCCTTGAGGAACAGGGTCTCGTCCAGCGTGACCACCGTGTTGCTGCTCACGCCGCTCGGGCGGCCCACAGGCAGCGCGTCGATGTCGGCGCCGACTTGCGCGAAGGCCGCCGTCGGCTTGAAGACCAGCCTGCCGTTCGCCGTCGCAAGCTCGGTCCCCTTGCCGATGGCACGCACCAGCTCGCGGCAGAAGGCCTCGTCGTAGAAGGCGTCGCCCATCAGCCCGACCTGCGCCTGCTGCCGCACCTTCGCGATCGCGGCCTGCGCCACGCCGGCCATGCGCTCCTCGTCGCGCTCTTCCCACGCCAGCGCGAGCGGCATGAAGTAGGCGGGGCCGCCGGGCGGGCCGTCGAGGTCCAGCAGCGGCAGCATCCAGCTCAGGCCGCCGACCTCCCACACGGCATGGTCCACCAGCCGCGCGCGCCCGATGGCCGTTCCCTTGGAGGCATACCAGCGCTGGATCTCGATGTGGCGCGGCAGGATCTCCAGCTCGAACTGGTTGCGCATGCGTTCGGCCATGTTGATGCGCCAGGGCATCACGCGGTCGCGGAAGAAGCTGGTCCAGCCGTCGAACAGCACCAGCGTGGGCCACTCCTGCAGCGCCACGCCTTCCTGGTGCCAGCTCGGCGCATCGGCCTCGGCGGCGAGCTTGAACCAGTAGAAGCCGTACGAAGCCAGCGTGAGCAGGTACGGCAGCTCGCCGATGGGCGGGAACGGTGCGCGCCCCAGCATCTCGATGGGCACGAAACCCTTGAACTCCGACAGGTCCAGCTCCACCGGCTGGGCCGCGCGCGACAGGTTGAACACCGTCAGCACCACGTCGCTGTCGTACTCGCTCAGGTAGGCCAGGATCTTGCGGTTGCCGGGCTTCAGGAAGCGGCGCCTGCCGCGCCCGAAGGCGTGGCTGGTCTTGCGCACAGCGAGCATGCGCCGGGTCCAGTTGAGCAGCGAGCTGCTGTCGCGCGCCTGGGCCTCGACGTTGAGCGCCTCGTAGCCGAACATCGCGTCCATGATCGGCTGCAGGTAGAGGCGCTGCGGGTCGGCGCGCGAGAAGCCCGCGTTGCGGTCGGGGCTCCATTGCATCGGGGTGCGCACGCCATTGCGGTCGCCCACGAACACGTTGTCGCCCATGCCGATCTCGTCGCCGTAGTAGATGATGGGCGAGCCCGGCATGGACAGCAGCATGCCGTTCATGAGCTTCACGCGATCGGGGTCGTTCTCCATCAGCGGCGCGAGCCGGCGGCGGATGCCCAGGTTGATGCGCGCGCGCATGTCGGCGGCGTACATGGTGTACATGTAGTCGCGCTCCTTGCTGGTCACCATCTCGAGCGTCAGCTCGTCGTGGTTGCGCAGGAAGATGGCCCACTGGCAGCCCTCGGGGATGTCGGGCGTCTGCGCCATGATCTCGACGATCGGGTGCCGGTCTTCCTGTGCGATGGCCATGTACATGCGCGGCATCAGCGGGAAGTGGTAGGCCATGTGGCACTCGTCGCCGTCGCCGAAGTACTCGCGCACGTCCTCGGGCCACATGTTGGCCTCGGCCAGCAGGAAGCGGTTGCGGTACTGCGCATCGATGGCCGCGCGCAGCCGCTTGATCACCGCATGGGTCTCGGGCAGGTTCTCGTTGCTGGTGCCGTCGCGCTCCACGAGGTAGGGAATGGCGTCGAGCCGGAAGCCGTCCACGCCCATGTCGAGCCAGAAGCGCATGGTCTTGAAGATGGCTTCCATCACCGCCGGGTTGTCGAAGTTCAGGTCGGGCTGGTGGCTGAAGAAGCGGTGCCAGAAGTACTGCTTGGCCACCGGGTCCCAGGTCCAGTTCGACGTCTCGGTGTCGGTGAAGATGATCCGCGTGCCCTGGTAGATCTGGTCGGTGTCGCTCCACACGTAGAAATTGCGCTCGGGCGAGCCGGGCGGTGCGAGCCGCGCGGCCTTGAACCAAGGGTGTTCGCTCGAGGTGTGGTTGATGACCAGCTCGGTGATCACGCGCAGGCCCCGCTTGTGCGCCTCGGCCAGCATCTCGCGGAAGTCGTCGAGCGTGCCGTACTGCGGGTGCACGTCCTCGTACTCGGAGATGTCGTAGCCGTCGTCGCGCAGCGGCGAGGGGTAGAAGGGCATCAGCCAGATGGTGTTGACGCCCAGCTCCTTCACATAGTCGAGCTTGGCGGTCACGCCCTTGAAGTCGCCCATGCCGTCGTTGTTGGAGTCGAAGAAGGCCTTGACGTTGAGCTGGTAGATCACGGCGTCGCGGTACCACAGCGGATCGTCGCTGTTGTCGATCTCGACGGTTTCGAGTGCGATGTGCGAGACGGGTGCATTCATGGGCCGGCGACCTCCTCACAGGAAATAATCGAAGTCGCGCTCGTCGCCATGGCGCCGGCGGACCACGAAGATGTGTGCGGGCACGCTGCGCGGATCGAGCCGCACGTAGTGCCAGTCGCCCTGCCAGGTGAAGCGCTGGCCGCTCAGCAGGTCGTGCATCTGGAAGGCCCGCGAGGAAGGAACGCCGACGCTGCCGGGTTCTAGCCCGAGCCAGCCCGACTGCGGCTCGTGCGGATCGAGGTTGACGACGGTGACGATCACGTTGAGGCCGTCCGGCGATTCCTTGGCATAGGCCAGCAGCCGGTCGTTGTCGATGTGCAGGAAGCGCAGGCTCCGGTCCCGCTGCAGCGCCGGGTTCTCGCGGCGGATGCGGTTCACCCGCGCGATGAAGGGGGCGAGGCTCGCGGGATCGTCGTGGTTCCAGTGGCGCAGCTGGTACTTCTCGGAATCGAGGTATTCCTCGCTGCCGGGTCCGCGCGGCAGGTGCTCGCGCAACTCGTAGGCCGGCCCGTAGATGCCGTAGTTGGCCGCCAGGGTGGCCGCCAGCACGAGCCTGGCCATGAACACCGCGGGCTCGCCGGTCTGCAGCTGCTCGTGCAGGATGTCGGGCGTGTTGGGCCAGGCATTCGGGCGGAAGTAGTCGATGCCGGGGGCGCTCGAAAGCTCGGTGAAGTACTCCTGCAGCTCCTGCTTGGTGTTGCGCCAGGTGAAGTAGGTGTACGACTGCGAGAAGCCCAGCTTCGCGAGCCGGTGCATCACCTTGGGCCGCGTGAAGGCCTCGGCAAGGAAGATGGTGTCGGGGTGTTCGCGCTTCACCTCGCCGATGGCCCACTCCCAGAACGGGAAGGCCTTGGTGTGCGGGTTGTCCACCCGGAAGATGCGCACGCCCTCCCCGATCCAGTGGTCGATCACGCTCTTGAGCTCGGCCCACAGTTCGCGCCATTCCTTGCACTCGAAGTTGAACGGATAGATGTCCTGGTACTTCTTGGGCGGGTTCTCGGCGTATTGCACGCTGCCGTCCGGGCGCCAGCGGAACCAGTCGGGATGCTCCTTCACGTAGGGATGGTCGGGTGCGCACTGGAAGGCGATGTCGAGCGCGATCTCGAGGCCGTGTTCCGCGGCGCGTGCAAGCAGCCGCCGGAAGTCTTCGGGCGTGCCGAGCGCCGGAAGGATCGACTTGTGCCCGCCTTCTGCCGCCCCGATGGCCCATGGGCTCCCCACGTCTTCGGGGCCGCTGGCGAGCGCGTTGTTGGGGCCCTTGCGCTGCACGCGGCCGATCGGGTGGATCGGCGGGAAGTACAGCACGTCGAATCCCATCGCCGCGATGGCCGGCAGGCGTGCTTCGACATCCTTGAAGGTGCCGTGCACGCCCGGCTGGGGACTGGTGGAGCGCGGGAACAACTCATACCAGGTGCTGAAGCGCGCGCGCTCCCTGTCGACGGCCAGCGGCAGCTCGATGGGGTAGCGCGCCTCATGCCGCCTGTCGGGATGGCGGCGCACGAGCGCGGCATATTCCTCGTCGAGCGCCAAGGCCTTGAGCGAACCGATGTCGCAGCCGGGATCGGCCGCCATGGCATCGAGCTCGGTCGCCCAGCGCTGCAACTCGACGCGGTCGGTACCCTCCGCCCGCGCGGCGGCGGCGGCGATTTCGAGCGCACCGATCTGGGCCGCGATGCGCACGTCCGCGGGATCGACGCGCCGCGTGAGTTCGTGGTGCCACGAGTCGAAGGAATCCACCCACGCAACGCAGGTGTAGACGTAGCGACCGAGGGACGGCGGCGAGAACGCGGCCTCCCACACGTCGTTGCCGAGCGGCTTCATCGGTACTTCGCGGAAGTCGGCCTGCTCGTGCGCGCGCCAGCACAGCTGCACCCGCAGCACGTCGTGCCCGTCGGTGAAGCAATGGGCGCGAACCCGGACCCGCTCGCCGACGACGCACTTGACGGGAAACCGCCCGTTGTCCACGCATGGCAGGACGGCATCGATCACGGCGCGCACGGCGCCCTTCTCGATGTCTGCCGCCGCGGGTACGGGACGCGTCGCAAAGATGTTCTTCATGAGGCGCTGTGCTCCAGGATCAGCGTGGACAACGGCGGCAGCGTCAGGCACACCGATTGCCTTCGGCCGTGCGAACGCACGGGGGCCGCTTCGACGCCCCCGAAATTGCCCCAGCCGGAGCCGCCGAATTCGGTGGCGTCGGTGTTGATGAGCTCGCGCCAGTGGCCGCCGAGCGGCACGCCCAGCAGGTAGTTGGTGCGCGGCACCGGGGTCATGTTGCTCACGACGAGCAGCGGCGGACTGCCGTCGCTCGCCTTGCGCAGGAACGCGAACACGCTGGCGTCGGCATCGTCGGCAGCGATCCATTCGAATCCCGGCGACGAAAAATCCAGCTGATGGAGCGCGGGCGCGCCGCGGTAGACGTGGTTGAGCCGGGCCACCAGGCGCTGCAGCCCGCCGTGCCCCTGGAGCTCGCACACCCACCACTCGAGCTCGCCGTCGTGCGTCCATTCACGGCGCTGGCCGAATTCACCGCCCATGAAGAGCAGCTTCTTGCCCGGATGCGCCCACATGAAACCGAACAGCGCGCGCAGGTTGGCGAACTGCTGCCATTCGTCGCCCGGCATCTTGTTGAGCAGCGACCCCTTGCCATGCACCACCTCGTCATGCGAGAGCGGCAGCACGAAGTTCTCGTGAAAGGCGTACACCAGCGAGAAGGTCAGCTTGTGGTGGTGGTACTTGCGATGGACCGGCTCTTCCGTCATGTACGCCAGCGCGTCGTGCATCCAGCCCATGTTCCATTTCTCGCCGAAGCCGAGGCCGTCCATGTCGGTGGGCCGCGATACGCGCGGCCACGCGGTCGATTCCTCCGCCACCGTGATGGCGTCGGGGTGCTCGCGATAGACCGCCCGGTTCAGCGTCTGGATGAAATCGATCGCCTCCAGGTTCTCCCGGCCGCCGTGGCGATTGGGAATCCATTCGCCATGCCCGCGCGCGTAGTCGAGATAAAGCATCGAGGCGACGGCATCCACGCGCAGGCCGTCGACGTGGTACAGGTCGAGCCAGAACAGGCCGGAAGACACCAGGAAGCTGCGCACCTCGGGCCGGCCGTAGTTGAAGATGCTTGAATTCCATTCCGGATGGAAACCCTGGCGCGGATCGGCATGTTCATACAGGTGCGTACCGTCGAAATACGCAAGGCCGTGCTCGTCCGTCGGAAAGTGCGAAGGCACCCAATCGAGCAGCACGCCGATGCCCTGCTGGTGCAGGTGATCGACGAGGTACATGAAGTCCTGCGGCGAGCCGAAGCGCGACGTGGGCGCGAAGTAGCCGGTGGTCTGGTAGCCCCACGAGCCGTAGAACGGATGCTCGGTCACGGGCATGAGCTCCACGTGCGTGAAGCCCATCTCGTTCACATAGGCGGCGAGCTGGCGCGCGAGCTCCCGGTAGTCCAGGAACCGCCCGTCGCGGCGGCGCCATGAGCCAAGATGCACCTCATAGACCGACATCGGGGCGTCGAGCGCATTGCGCGAGCCGCGCGTGGACATCCACTGCGCGTCCGCCCATTCGTACGAAAGCTCGCAGATGCGCGATGCGGTCGCGGGTGGCGGCTCGGCACTGAAGGCGACCGGGTCGGCCTTGTCCACCGAGTAGCCGCCGTAGCGGGATCGAATGCGGTATTTGTAGGCCTGGCCGATGGTGGCATTGGGAGCATGGCCTTGCCATATGCCGGTGCCATCGGCACTGGGCCTCAGCGGATCGGCATCGCCGGACCAGTAGTTCCAGTCTCCCACTACCGACACCGACTCTGCATTCGGCGCCCACACGGCGAAATGGGCGCCGCCCTCTTTGGAGGGATGGCAACCCAGCACGTCATACAGGCGGGAGTGGGTCCCCTCGCGGAAAAGATGGACGTCTTGCTCGTTCTGGAGTGAATGATTCAACGGCACCGGCAACCCTCGGATTGAAGCCGGCGGAACGATGGTCAAGGAACGACGTCGGTTTCCGCAGGGCTTGGTGCCAATCTGCAGCGAGCCAAGGCAGCGCAGGTACGGCCTGCACCGCCTCGTCTTGTCGGAGAGTTGCCTGTTCGCCGGGGTTTCGCTTCGCGCAGCGTGCAGGACATTTGGCATAACGCCTGGTGCCCGGGGCGACGCCGCGCACTGGAAAGGGGCGCTCAGCGCGCAATCGGAATGATGGGCGGAGGCCTAATGACTTACTGCGCAGTCTTGTCCTGCGGCTGGTCGTGCGGCAGCGGCTCGGCATCGAAGCGCTCGAACCCGCAGTAGCAGAGAAAGTGGCGATTGGCGGCTCGGCCGAACAGCGTCATGCCGAGCTTGCCTGCCAGCTCGTGCCCCATCGCGGTGACGCCATTGCGCGAGGCGATGATCGGCACACCCATGTGGGCCGACTTCATCACCATCTCGCTCGTCAGACGCCCTGTCGTGTAGAAGACCTTGTCGCCACCGTCGACGCCATGGACCGCCATCCACCCTGCGATGGTGTCAATGGCGTTGTGCCTTCCGACGTCTTCCACGAACACCAGCATGTCGGTTCCGCGGAACAGCGCACAGCCGTGCACCGACCCTGCGTGCCGATGCACGCTGTTGCGCGATCTCATCAGTTCGAGAATCCGCAGCAGCGTGCCTTGGGCGATGCGTGCCGCTTGCGCCGGCGGCAGGCGGACGGAGGCGAGCTGGGCCATCGCATCGCCGAAAACGGTGCCTTGTCCGCAACCTGTCGTCACGACCCGGCGCGCGGTCTTCTCCCCGAGTCTGGCGACGCCGCGATGCGACTTCACGGCGGCCGCATCCACGCTCCAGTCGACATCGATGCTCTCGATGTCGCTTGCGCGCTGGATCAGGTCCTGATTCAGCAGATAGCCCAACACCAGCAGCTCCGGCGAGGCGCCCAAGGTCATCAGCGTGACGAGCTCGCGCTTGTCCACGAAAACGGTCAACGGCCGCTCCGCCGGAATATCGATGTCGCGCCGTTCTCCGTGCTGGTCGACGATCTCGATCCGGCGCAACAGCGGGCTGCGCGCCTGGTTCAGGCGAGGCGTGCCGGCACGCGTGGAGAGCTGTACCGCATCGAAGGCCAGCGGCGCTTCGTCTTCAGGTGGGGCCATGCAGGAATCCTACGCCACCGGACTGCCGCGACATGCCGGATCCGCGGGCCTCCCGTCGAAGGGGATACTTCTCGCAGGCTTTCGTGCCATCGGCTATCGTTCGTTCGATGCCTTCCTCGGACACTCCTGCCGCCAAGGGCCGCCCGGCGCTCGACGTCGCGGTGGTCATGCGCCGCGAGCGCCTGCACGGCCCCTCGAGCCACTGGCAGCCCTGGCGCTGGACGCTCGACAGCGTGCTGCCCGACGAGCCCGGCTTCGGCACCGAGCCGCGCCTGCTGCGCAATGACGGCGGCGAGCAGCACTGGCTGCATCCCGGCTTCAAGGTCGAGCTGTTCCGCGACGAGGCCGAGGGCTACCACCTCAACGCGATCACGCCAACGCCGTGCTGGTTCGTGCTGTGGCGCATGGACGAGGAGGCAACGCTCGCGTCCGAGCCCATCCCCCGACCGGTCGTGGTGACTCTGAGCTACTACGAGGCCGGGCGCTGGCTCGATGCGCAGGAAACGGTAGAACAGGTTCCGGCACCTGCAGAGGTGGTCGACTGGGTGCGCGCCTTCGTGGACGAGCACTACGTGATCGAACCCAAACGCCGCCGGCGGCCCGAGAGCTTCCGGTCGCTGGTCGACCGTTTCGGCAACGCCGCGAGCGTGACGACCGAGAAGAAGCGCGGGCGGGGCGCTGGCGATGTCTGAGGGTTTTCTCGGACGGTGGTCGCGCCGCAAGCAGGAGGTGCGGGCGGCCGAGACCGCCGTGGAAGAGAAGGCCTCGCCGGCAGCGGCACCTGTTCCGGCGCCAGCGGCGGCACCCGCCCCCGTCGCGGAGGCTGCCGCCCTGCCCCCGGCGGGTGAACAGGAAGCTCCGCCGCCACTGACGCTCGCCGACGTGGACGAGCTGGGCATCGAGTCGGACTACAAGCCCTTCCTGGCCAGGGAAGTCGCGCCCGAGGTCAAGAACGCGGCCTTGCGCAAGCTCTTTTCCGATCCGCATTTCAACGTGATGGACGGCCTCGACACCTACGTCGACGACTATTCCCGATCCACCCCCGTGCCCGAGAGCGTGCTGCGCCAGATGGCGAGCGCCAAGTTCCTCAAGCTCTTCGACGAGGTGCCCGAGGACACTCCCCCGGAAACCCCCGACGACGCCGAGGCAGCGAAAGTGGCACAGTCCAGGGAATGTGAAACGCTTCCCAGCCCGCCGGTTGCCGAAATGCAGCCCGCCAGCCAAGAAACCGATGACCACCACGCTGATTTGCGACTGCAACCGGACGATGCCGCTCGAGCCGAAGACCCTCGGCGCGGCACTGGCTGAGACGCTTCCGCTGCATTCGTCGCTGTGCCGCCGCGAGGCGACTTCCTTCCAGCGCGCCATCCAGTCCGGCGACGAGGTCGTGGTCGCCTGCACCCAGGAAAAGCGGCTGTTCGGCGAACTCGCCACGCAGACGCCCGACGCGACCTCGCCGGTCCGCTTCATCAACATCCGCGAGACGGGCGGCTGGAGCCGCGACGCCAAGAGCGCGATGCCGAAGATCGCCGCGCTGCTGGCCGCCGCCAGCCTGCCCGAGCCGGAGCCCGTCCCAACCGTGAGCTACACCAGCCAGGGCCGCCTGCTGATCATCGGTCCGCTCGACGAAGCCGAGCGCGCAGCGGCACTGGTCGGCGACACGCTCGACGTGACCTTGTTCGCGCAGGGTCCCGGTGCGGGCGGCGGCGCCCAGGCGCGCCGCTGGCCGGTGATTGCCGGGCGCATCGATACGCTCACCGGCTGGCTCGGCGCCTTCACGCTGCACTGGACGCACGACAACGCGATCGACCTCGACCTGTGCACCCGCTGCAACGCCTGCGTCGTCGCCTGCCCCGAGCAGGCCATCGGGCTGGACTACCAGATCGACAACGCGCGCTGCACCTCGCACCGCGATTGCGAGCGCGCCTGCAGCGCGGCGGGCGCCATCGATTTCAGCCGCGAGCCCCAGGCGCTCGATGCGGCGTTCGACCTCGTGCTCGACCTCGGCACCGCGCCGCTCATCGACTGGCACGCGCCGCCGCAGGGCTACTTCCACCTGTCCGGCGGCGTCGCGCACGCCGATGGCCTGCAGACGCTGCTGCGCGTGCGCGAACTGGTCGGGGAATTCGAGAAACCCAAGTTCTTCGACTACAAGCAGAAGCTCTGCGCGCACAGCCGCAACGAGGTGATCGGCTGCAATGCCTGCGTCGACGTGTGCTCGGCCCATGCCGTGAGCAGCGACAAGGAACGCCAGCGCATCGTGGTCAACCCGAACCTGTGCGTGGGCTGCGGCGCCTGCACCACGGTGTGCCCGACGGGCGCGCTGGGCTACACCTACCCGCGCGCGCCCGACCAGGGACTCAAGCTGCGCAAGCTGCTCGCCACCTATGCAGCGGCGGGCGGCCGCGACGCCGCGCTGCTGCTGCACAGCCAGGAAGGCGGCCAGGCGCTGCTCGAGCAACTCGGCCGACAGGCGCAGCTCGGCAAGGCGCAGGGCGTGCCGGCGCAGGTGATCCCCGTGGACCTCTTTCATGCGGCCAGCACCGGCATCGACCTGTGGCTGAGCGCGATCGCCTTCGGCGCCTCGCAGGTGGCGGTGCTTTGCACCGGAGAGGAAGCGCCGCAGTACCTCGCGGCACTCAGGCAGCAGTTGGACATCGCGCAGGCGCTGTTGCTGGGCCTGGGCTACACCGGCACGCACTTCCGCGTGATCGAAGCCGACTCGCCCGCCGTTCTGGATGCCGCGCTGGCCAGCTTGCGCACGACCACGCAGCGCGTGCCGGCCGCCCCCGCCCGCTTCGCCGTCGGTGCCGACAAGCGCGACCGGCTCGAGATGGCGATCGACCACCTGATGGGCACAGCGCCCGCCCTGCAGACGCAGCTCGACGCACCGCTGGCTTTCGGGTTGCCGGCAGGATCGCCCCTGGGCGCCATCGCGGTCGACAAGGACAAGTGCACGCTGTGCCTGGCCTGCGTCGGCGCCTGCCCGTCGGGCGCGCTGCTGGACAGCCAGAGCGCACCGCAGCTGCGCTTCATCGAAAAGAACTGCGTTCAATGCGGCTTGTGCGAGACCACATGCCCCGAAGACGCCGTCTCGCTCTTGCCGCGCCTGCTGGCTGCGCCCGAGCGCAAGCAGCAGGTGCTTCTGAACGAGGCCAGGCCCTGGGTCTGCATCCGCTGCAGCAAGCCCTTCGGTACGCAGAAGGCGATCGAGGCCATGCTCGGCAAGCTGGCCGGGCATGCGATGTTCCAGGGCGAAGCGCTGGAGCGCCTCAAGATGTGCAGCGACTGCCGCGTCATCGACCTCTACAGTGCCACCAACGAAGTGAAGATCGCCCCGCTATGAGCCAGACCTTTCCCGCCTCTTCCGCACTCGACGAGGAGGTGGCCCGGGCGGAGCTCTACGGCCTGCTGGCGCGGCTCTGGTACGCCGCACCCGATGCCGGGCTGCTGGAGGCCTTCCAGGTGGCGCCCACCGAGGCGCCGGCCGCGGGCGCCTTTCTCGAGGAACCGTGGCGCCAGCTGGTCGGCATCGCGCGCGACACGAGCGCGGCCGCCGCGCACGACGAATACGACGCGCTCTTCGGCGGCATCGGCAAGCCCGAGGTCTTCCTCTTCGGCTCGCACTACCTGAGCGGCTTTCTCAACGACAAGCCACTCGTGCAGTTGCGCAACGACCTCGACCGGCTGGGCCTGGCGCGCACCGAGACCACCTGCGAGACCGAGGACCACATCGCCTGCCTGTTCGAGGTCATGCGCTACCTGATCGCCGGCGAAGACGCAGCGGTCGCCAACCTCACGCAGCAGCAGGCCATCTTCTCGAAGCACATCCAGCCCTGGCTGCCGGCCCTGTGCGAGGCCGTGTCGCAGCATCCGAAGGCCCGGTTCTACGCGGCGCTCGCCGTCTTCACGCGCGCGTTCGGCGACGTCGAGGCACAGGCCTTCGACATGCTGGCCTGAGGCAACGGAACGCAAGGGCTATTCAGGTTGCTCACCGGTTGCTGCTGGTCTAGTATTTGTAAGGGCGGACGGGTTTTCTTCTCTCGTCGGGCCCAGCCACTCCAGGGGTCAGCATGCAGGACAGCAAAAATACCGGCCTCGAGCCGGCATCCCGTCGGGGATTCTTCCTCGGTGCCGCAACGGCCGGCGTCGCCGCAGTGGCCGTCACGGCGCTTCCGAAGGTGGTGCAGACGCCCGTCGCCGCCCCCTCCCCCCTGCCACCCGCGCCTGAAAACGGCGGCGGCTATTCCCTGAGCGAGCACGTCAAGCGCTACTACGCGACCGCTTCAGCCTGAGGAGTACCTGTTGTGCTGCTGACCAAAAAATCCCCAGGCACCGCGAGTCAACCTGCCTCCGGCGCGTCCACCCACGCGTCGCCCTTCGTCCACAGCCTTCGGCGCGGCCTCGCGAACGCGCTGCCGACGATGGACCGGCGCGCCTTCCTGCGGCGCTCCGGCCTCGGTGTCGGTGTGGGCCTGGCCGCCAGCCAGCTCACGCTGATCCAGAAAGCCAAGGCCGCTGACGGCAAGCCCGCGGCCATCGGCGCCGGCAAGATCGAGGTGAAGCGCACCGTGTGCTCGCACTGCTCGGTCGGCTGCGCGTCCGACGCCGTGGTCGAGAACGGCGTGTGGGTCCGGCAGGAACCCGTGTTCGACTCGCCCATCAACCTCGGCGCCCACTGCGCCAAGGGCGCCGCGTTGCGCGAACACGGCCATGGCGAATATCGCCTGCGCTACCCGATGAAGCTCGTCAACGGCAAGTACGAGCGCATCAGCTGGGACACAGCGCTCGACGAAATCACGGCCAAGCTCAAGGAGCTCACCAAGGCCAGCGGGCCCGACGCGATCTACTGGATCGGTTCGAGCAAGCACAGCAACGAGCAGTCGTACCTGCTGCGCAAGTTCGTGAGCTTCTTCGGCAGCAACAACTGCGACCACCAGGCGCGCATCTGCCACTCGACCACGGTCGCGGGCGTGGCGAATACATGGGGCTACGGCGCCATGACCAATTCGTACAACGACATGCGCAACGCGAAGGTCGCGATGTACATCGGCTCGAATGCGGCCGAGGCGCACCCCGTGAGCATGCTGCACATGCTGCACGCCAAGGAACACGGCTGCAAGATGATCGTGGTCGACCCACGCTTCACCCGCACCGCGGCCAAGGCCCACGAATACGTGCGCATCCGCTCGGGCTCGGACATCGCGTTCCTGTTCGGCATCCTGCACCACATCTTCAAGAACGGCTGGGAAGACAAGCGCTACATCAACGACCGTGTCTACGGCATGGACGAGGTGCGCGCGGACGTCATGAGCAAGTGGACGCCCGACAAGGTCGAAGAGGCCTGCGGCGTCGGCGAAGCCCAGGTATTGAAGATCGCGACCATGCTGCACGAGAACCGCCCCGGCACCGTGGTCTGGTGCATGGGCCAGACGCAGCACACCATCGGCAACGCCATCGTGCGGGCTTCGTGCATCCTCCAGCTGGCGCTCGGCAACGTCGGCACGTCGGGCGGCGGCACCAACATCTTCCGCGGGCATGACAACGTGCAGGGCGCGACCGACGTCGGCCCGAACCCCGATTCGCTGCCGGGCTACTACGGCCTGGTCGAAGGGTCGTGGAAGCACTTCGCCGCCACCTGGGGCGTGGACTTCGAATGGATCAAGGGCCGCTTCGCATCGCCCGCGATGATGAGCAAGCCCGGCATCACGGTGTCGCGCTGGATCGACGGCGTGCTCGAGAAGAACGAGCTGATCGACCAGGACTCGAACCTGCGCGGCGTCTTCTACTGGGGCCATGCGCCCAACTCGCAGACCCGCGGCCTCGAGATGAAGCGGGCGATGGACAAGCTCGATCTGCTCGTCGTCGTCGACCCCTATCCGTCGGCCACGGCCGCGATGGCCGCGATGCCGGGCAGGCCCGAAGACGCCAATGCGAACCGCGCGGTCTACCTGCTGCCCGCGTGCACGCAGTTCGAAACCAGCGGATCGGTGACGGCGTCGAACCGGTCGGTCCAATGGCGCGAGAAGGTGATCGAGCCGCTGTGGGAAAGCCGCAGCGACCACATGATCATGCAGCAGTTCGCCGACCGGCTGGGCTTCGGCAAGGAGCTCAGCAAGAACTACAAGATGCAGAAGGTCAAGGGCATGGACGAGCCCGTGCCGGACGACATCCTGCGCGAGATCAACAAGTCCTGCTGGGCCGTCGGCTACTCGGGCCAGAGCCCCGAGCGGCTGCAGGCGCACATGCGCAACATGGCCGCCTTCGACGTGCGCACGCTCAAGGCCAAGGGCTCCGTCAAGGACAAGGTCAACGGCTACGACATCTCGGGGGACTACTTCGGACTGCCCTGGCCCTGCTACGGCACGCCCGAGCTGAAGCATCCCGGCTCGCCCAACCTCTACGACACGTCCAAGCACGTGATGGATGGGGGCGGCAACTTCCGCGCGAACTTCGGTGTCGAGCGCAATGGCAAGAACCTTCTGGCCGAAGACGGCTCGTACTCGCTCGGCGCCGACATCACCACGGGCTATCCCGAACTGGACCACGTGTTGCTCAAGAAGCTCGGGTGGTGGGACGAGCTCACCGAGGCCGAGAAGCCCAAGGCGGAAGGCAAGAACTGGAAGACCGACAGCTCGGGCGGCATGATCCGCGTGTTCATGAAGAACCACGGCTGCCACCCCTTCGGCAATGCCAAGGCGCGAGCCGTCGTGTGGAATTTTCCGGATGGCATTCCGCAACACCGCGAGCCGCTCTACGGCACGCGTCCCGACCTGGCCGCGAAGTACCCGACCCACGACGACAAGATGGCCTTCTGGCGCCTGCCCACGCTCTACAAGACCGTCCAGCAGAAGAACATCGCCGACAAGATCGCCGAGAAATTCCCCTACATCATGACCTCGGGCCGGCTCGTGGAATACGAGGGCGGCGGCGAGGAAACACGCTCCAACCCCTGGCTGGCCGAGCTGCAGCAGGAGATGTTCATCGAGATCAATCCGAAGGTGGCGGCCGAGAAGAACATCCGCAACGGCGAGCGTGTCTGGGTGCACACGCCCACCGGCGCCAAGCTCAACGTGCAGGCTCTGGTGACCGAGCGCGTCGGGCCCGACACGGTGTTCATGCCCTTTCACTTCTCGGGCCGCTGGCAGGGCCAGGACCTGCTCGCCTACTACCCGAAGGGCGCGGCGCCCGTCGTGCGCGGCGAGGCCATCAACACCGGCACGACCTACGGCTACGACAGCGTCACCATGATGCAAGAGACCAAGACCACTGTCTGCAACATCGAGAAAGCATGAGGAATCACCATGGCAAGAATGAAATTCGTCTGTGATTCCGAGCGCTGCATCGAGTGCAACGGCTGTGTCACGGCCTGCAAGAACGAGAACGAGGTGCCCTGGGGCGTGAATCGCCGCCGCGTGGTCACGCTCAATGACGGCCTGCCGGGCGAGAAATCGATCTCGGTGGCCTGCATGCATTGCTCCGACGCACCCTGCATGGCGGTGTGCCCCGTGCAATGCTTCTACCGCACCGAGGAAGGCGTGGTGCTGCACGACAAGGACGTGTGCATCGGCTGCGGCTACTGTTCGTACGCCTGCCCCTTCGGCGCGCCGCAATTCCCGTCGCAAGGCACCTTCGGCGCACGCGGCAAGATGGACAAGTGCACCTTCTGCGCCGGCGGCCCCGAAGCCAACGGCTCCGAAGCCGAGTTCGAGAAGTACGGCCGCAACCGCCTGGCCGAAGGCAAGCTGCCGGCCTGTGCCGAGATGTGCTCGACCAAGGCGCTGCTGGCCGGCGACGGCGACGTGGTGGCCGACATCTTCCGCACCCGCGTCGTGCAACGCGGCACGGGCGCCGAAGTCTGGGGCTGGGGCACGGCCTATGGCTCGCAGCAGGCCGGCACGCCGACCACCGGAGGCACCAAGTGAAGCGCGCGGTCGCGACCCTCGTCGTGCTCGCTTCGGGCGCGATGCTGCTTGCGGCCTGCACCGAGAAGCCGCAGACGAACGCGGAGGGCGTCAAGCACGATGCGGTGCCCTGGAGCGGCACCGGCACGCAGGCCAACACCGGCACGGCCTTCACCGCACCCGGCTGGAAGGTGGGCGACAAGACGGCGTGGGAGCAGCAGATCAAGGTTCGCTCCAACGGGCAGAACGAGTACATCCGAGAAAACTGAACCGGAGGCCGCATGAGCGTCACCATTCGCACCAGGCGGGCGTTCCACGCGCTGTTGGCGACCGCGCTCCTGGGCTGTGCGGCGGTGGCGCTGGCCCAGGACGCCAACCCGGCCGCGAGCGGCGCCGTCGCGGCTTCGCCCGCCCCTGCTTCGCCTGCTTCCGCTTCCACCGCCGCTGCCGCACCGAAGGCCGAGGGCGGCATCCGCAGCCAGAACATCTTCGAGGTCAAGCCCGAGGCCAGCGCCGACCCGAACTACCTCAACCAGACCAACGGCGAGCGCAACAAGGTGCAGCCCGGCAACAACGCACCGATGTGGCGCCAGGTGAGCGGCGGCATCACCGGCTACAGCAGCCTGCCCGTGAGCGAGGCGCCCGAGGCCGGCAATCTGATCCAGCGCTTCGTGCAGTACCCGGGCTCGCGCTTCACCAACGCGGGCGAGGCCTGGCGGCAGGTGCGCAACAACTGGATCATTCCGTACGGCGCGGCGCTGCTCTTCGTCACGCTGCTGGAGCTGGCCATCTTCCATTTCACGCGCGGGCCGATCCGGCTGCACGGCGCCGAGACCGGCCGCAAGATCGAGCGCTTCACGCCGTTCGAGCGCGCCACGCACTGGTCGAACGCGCTTGCCTTCGTCACGCTCGCGCTGTCGGGCATCGTGATGGCCTTCGGCAAGTTCTTCCTGTTGCCGGTGCTCGGCAGCGCGCTGTTCGGCTGGCTCACCTACATGCTCAAGACCGTGCACAACTTCGTCGGGCCGCTGTTCGTCGTGACCACGCTGTTCATGATCTTCACCTTCATCCGCAGCAACTGGCCGCGGGCGGAAGACCTCAGCTGGCTGCGGCACGGCGGCGGCCTGTTCGGCGGCAAGGAGCCCGCGTCGCACCGCTTCAACGCCGGAGAGAAGGCCGTGTTCTGGGGCGGCGTGCTCCTTCTGGGCAGCATCGTCATCGGCTCGGGGTTGTTCCTCGACAAGCTGTTGCCCGGCTTCGTCTACACGCGCGGCGAGATGCAGATCGCGCACATGGTGCATGCGGTGGCCACGCTGCTCATGATGGCCATGATCCTGGGCCACATCTATATCGGCACGCTGGGCATGACCGGCGCCTACAAGGCGATGCGCGAAGGCTATGTCGACGAGACCTGGGCGCGCGAGCACCATCGCCTCTGGTATGACGACATCGAGGCCGGCAAGATCCCGGCGCAGCGCTCGGCGCCCCCCGACGCATCGGACCCGGCGCGGCCGGTGACCGCGCAAGGAACCTCCGCATGAAGCACACGCTGACCCTTCTCTTCGCGCTGGCGCTACCGCTGGCTGCATCGTCCGTTTTCGCCAAGCTTCCCGCGCCCACGCCGGAAGCGCAGGCGAAGGCCGCCGAGGCTGCAGCCCGCACCGCATGGAGTACCAAGACCGACGCCTACCTGCTGTGCAAGGCACAGGACCAGGTCGCAGCCAAGTACCGCGCCAGCGCCCAGTCCGCAGGCAAGCCGGTACCGGCCGCGGCGACCACACCGCCCTGCGTGGATCCGGGCCCTTACGCCGCGGCGCCCGCGGGCGAAACCAAGCCCATCGAAGCCTCGGGCGCACATTCCCCGGCCTCCACGGCTGCATCGCCGCCCAGTACGAACCAGCCCTCGGCACAGACCCATCCCGCACCCAAGAATTAAGTCAGCCGCCGCGCGCAAGCGCGGGCGAGACTGAACCTGATGCCCCCACCCGAACGAACTGCCTCGACCGATGTGCGCATGCGCGGCTTCACCCAGCGCGCGGAGGTTCCCGATGCACTCGCCTGGATCGACGCCCACACGCCGCTGCTGCCGGGCGAATCCGTGGCGGTTGAAGAGGCCGCGGGACGGGTACTGCTGCATGAGGTGATCGCACCCATCGCGGTGCCCGAATTCGACCGCTCGGCCATGGACGGCTATGCGCTGCGCGGCGGCGAGACCACAGGGGCCGGCGAATACAACCCGTTGGAGTTTCCGATCGCGGGCCATGCCTGGCCCGGCCGGCCTTTCGATGGCGCCGTGCCCGCGGGCGCAGCCATCCGCATCATGACCGGCGCTCCGGTACCGCTGGAACTGGATGCCGTGATGCCCGCCGAATATGCGAGCGAGCAGGACGGGCGCCTGGCCATCACGCGGGCTGTGGCACCGGGCCAGCATGTGGGCCGCGTCGGCGAGGACATCGCGCGGGGCAGCACGGCGCTGGCCGCGGGACGCCGGCTGCGACCGCAGGACGCGGGGCTGGCGGCTTCGCTGGGCCTGGCGCAGTTGCAGGTGGTGCGCCGGCCCCGCGTACGGCTGCTCGTGACCGGCAATGAAGTGCGGGCACCCGGCACGCCCAAGGGGCCCTTCGACATCTACGACGCCAACTCCGTGACCTTGCGCGGCCTCGTGGCGCGCGACGGCGGCCTGCTCGAGTCGCACCAGCGCCTGGGCGACGACCCGCAGGTCATTGCCCAGGCGCTGGCGGCGCCCGATGCCGACGTGGTGCTCGTCTCCGGCGGCTCCAGCGTGGGCGCCGAGGACCATGCGCCGCGCCTGCTGGCCGAACTCGGCGAACTGGCCATCCACGGCATCGCGATGCGGCCCTCCAGTCCGGCCGGCATGGGCCGCATCGGCGACACGCTGGTCTTCCTGCTGCCGGGCAACCCGGTCTCCTGCCTGTGCGCCTACGACTTCTTCGCCGGGCGTGCGATCCGCCGGCTCGGCGGCCGGTCCGCCGACTGGCCCTACCCCCGCACGCGCGCAACCGTGGCGCGCAAGATCGTCTCCCAGGTCGGACGCGTCGACTACGTGCGCGTGAAGATCGGCGAAGAAGGCGTGGAGCCGCTCGCGCTGTCGGGCGCGTCCATGCTGAGTTCGACTACGCGGGCCGACGGCTTCGTCGTCGCGCCCGCAGAAAGCGAAGGCTTCGGGGCCGGGATCGAAGTCACTGTTCATCTTTACGAGTGCCTGTGAAACCCCAATCGCAATTTCTCGATGTCGTCACGCGCGACGAGGCCGAACGCCGCTTCCGTCAACACCTCAGGCTCACGCCACTGGGTCGCGAGACCGTTCCCCTGCATGAGGCGCTGGGCCGTGTGCTGGCCGAAGACGTGGTCGCCGCGATCGACGTGCCCGGCTTCGACCGCTCCAACGTCGACGGCTTTGCCGTGCAGGCCGCCGACACCTGGGGCGCAATGGAAGAACAGGCCCGCCTGCTGACGCTCGCCGACGAGACGTTGGCGCCCGGCATCGTGCCGCAGCGCGAAGTGACGGGCGGCCATGCGACGGCGATCGCCACGGGCGGCATGCTGCCTCGCGGCGCCGATGCGGTGGTGATGGTGGAGCACACCGATGCCGAGGACGGCCGGGTGCAGATCCGCCGCGCGGCCACCGAAGGCGAGAACGTCAGCTACGCCGGCACCGACATCGCGCGCGGAGAAACGGTGCTGCGTGCCGGCCAGGCGTTGAGCTCGCGGGAGATCGGCGTGATCGCGGCACTCGGCCTCGCCGAGGTCGGCGTGTACCGCAAGCCGCGCGTGGCCATCTTTTCCACCGGCAACGAGATCGTCGCGCCCGGCGCGCCGCTGCCCACGGGTGCGGTGTACGACTCCAACGCCGCCATCATCGGCGCCGCCGTCGAGGAACTGGGCGGCCAGCCCGTGCGGCTGGGCGTGATTCCCGATGACGAGGCCGCACTGTCGGCCGCGCTCGCACAGGGGCTGGCCTGCGATGCCGTGGTCTTCTCGGGCGGCACGTCCAAGGGCGAAGGCGACCTCTCCTACCGTGTGGTCGCCGCGCTCGGCGATCCGGGCGTGGTGGCGCACGGCGTGGCGCTCAAGCCCGGCAAGCCGGTGTGCCTGGCGGTCACGGGCGGCAAGCCGGTCGTGATCCTGCCGGGCTTTCCGACCTCGGCGGTCTTCACCTTCCACGAGTTCCTGGCCCCCGTGATCCGCGCCTTCGCCGGCCGGCCGCCGGAGCGGCGCGAGCATGTGGACGCCAAACTGCCGATGCGCGTGAACTCCGAGCGCGGCCGCACCGAGTACCTGCTCGTGGGCCTGGTGCCCACCGACGAAGGCCTGGCGGCCTACCCGATGGGCAAGGGCTCGGGCTCTGTCACCACGTTCAGCAGCGCGGACGGGTTCATCACCATCGGCCAGCACACCGAGATCGTCGATGCCGGCGCGCCCGTGCAGGTGCAGCTGCTGGGCCATGGGCTGGACGCCGCGGACCTGATCTTCATCGGCAGCCACTGCGTGGGCCTGGACTGGCTGGCCGGGGAGCTGGTGCGCCAGGGCATTCGCATCAAGGCCATGAACGTGGGCAGCACGGGCGGGCTGATGGCCGCACGGCGCGGCGAATGCGACGTGGCGGGCATCCACCTGATGGACCCGGCCACCGGCGTCTACAACCGGCCACTGCTCACGCGGGAGCTGGAACTGATCCCGGGGTATGGCCGCATGCAGGGCATCGTCTATCGCCCGTCGGACGCGCGCTTCGAGGGGCGCGATGCCACCGCGGCCATCGCCGCCGCGATCGCCGGGCCCGGCTGCACCATGGTCAACCGCAACGCCGGCAGCGGCACGCGCATCCTCATCGATCGCCTGCTCGGCAGCGCCAAGCCGCCCGGCTACGGCGTGCAGACCAAGTCGCACAACGCGGTGGCCGTGGCCGTGGCGCAGCAGCGCGCCGACTGGGGCCTGGCCATCGACACGGTTGCACGGCAGTACGGCCTGGGCTTCATCCCGGTGCAGGAAGAGCGCTACGACTTCGTGGTGCCCAGGGCACGCCGCGAGCGCGCGCCCGTGCAGGCATTCATTGCCTTGCTGCAATCGGCCGCGGCCCGCGAGGCGCTGAGCCGGTTGGGCTTTCGCGTCGATCCCGCTGTCTGATCCAGCAGGACGGTACATCCTCAACTTCCAAGGACCCACACGATGACGATGGCCTCGCGCAGACGCCTCAACCTCCTCGCCCTCGCTGCTGCCCTCGTCGGCACGCTGCTCGCGCCGATCGCCCAGGCGCAAGAAAAGTTCATCGTGCTGGCTTCCACCACCTCGACCGAGCAGTCCGGCCTGTTCAAGCACCTGCTGCCGCAGTTCACGAAAGCCTCCGGCACCGAGGTGCGCGTGGTGGCTGTGGGCACAGGCCAGGCGCTGGACATGGCGCGCCGCGGCGATGCCGATGCGCTGTTCGTGCATGACCAACCCGCCGAGGAAAAGTTTGTCGCGGAGGGCTTCGGCCTCCCGCGCCGCGCGGTCATGTACAACGACTTCGTGCTGATCGGACCGAAATCCGACCCGGCCGGCGTGCGCGGCAACGACATCGCGGCCGCGCTCAAGCGGCTGGGCGCCACGGGCGGTGCCTTCGTTTCGCGCGGCGACAAGAGCGGCACCCACGCGGCCGAACTGCGCCAGTGGAAACTGGCGGGCATCGACCTCGCGGCCGCCAAGCCCGCCGGCTACAAGGAGTGCGGCTGCGGCATGGGCCAGGCGCTCAACATCGCCGCTTCCACCAATGCCTATGTGCTGTCCGACCGCGGCACCTGGCTCAACTTCAAGAACCGCGGCGACCTGGGCATCGTGGTCGAGGGCGACCGGCAGCTGTTCAACCAGTACGGCGTGATCGTCGTGAATCCGGCCAGGCATCCGCACGTCAAGAAAGACCTGGCGCAGGCTTTTTCCGACTGGGTGGTGTCGCGCGACGGGCAAGCCGCGATCGCCTCGTACAAGATCGGCGGCGAGCAGCTCTTCTTCCCGAACGCGAGCCAGTGAACGGTGGCCCAGTCGATGGATGGGCCGCGTGATGAGCATGGCCTCGCGCTTGCATTGAAAGCCGTCCTTCGATGAACACCATGACCGAAGGCTGGGCACTGGCCTGGCAGCTCATCACGGACGCCGACCCCGAACTCGTACGCATCACGGCGCTCTCGCTGCAGGTCAGCGCCACGGCCTGCGCAATTGGCGCGCTGTTCGGCCTGCTGCTGGGCGCCTGGCTGGCAGTGGCGCGGTTCCCGGGGCACGCGCTGGCCGTGTGGTTGGTGAACACGCTGCTCGCCCTGCCCGCCGTGGTGGTGGGCCTGCTGGTGTACCTGCTGCTCTCGCGCTCGGGACCGCTGGGCGAACTGGGAATCCTGTTCACGCCTTCAGCGATGGTGGTGGCGCAGAGCGTGCTCGTCACGCCGCTGATCGCCGCCCTGTCACGCCGGCTCGTGATGGCGGCCCTGGCCGATGGCGGCGACCAGTTGCGCTCCCTGGGCGCCGGGCCGCTCACCACCTCGCTGCTGATGCTGGTGCACGACCGGATGGGCGTGGCCACCGTCCTGCTCACGGCCTTCGCGCGGGCCATTGCCGAGGTAGGGGCCGTGATGATCGTCGGCGGCAACATCGCCGGCGTCACGCGCGTGATGACCACCACCATCGCACTGGAGACCAGCAAGGGAGATCTTGCGCTGGCCTTGGCGCTGGGCATCGTGCTGCTGGCGGTGGTCGGCGCGGTCAACGGCGCCATCGGCCTGTTGCATTGGCTTGCCACGCGCCCGCTGCGCGCCGCCTCTCAGGTGCCGCCGCATGCGGCGCCCCGGACGCCCACTCCTCGCGCCCCTCGCACGCCGGCTGCCACCGAGGCGGCGCCGTTGATCCGGGCCGACCGGGTCACGGTGCGCTTCCGCTCGCTGATGGCGCTGAACGACGCATCGCTGACCGTGCGCCGAGGTGACCGGCTCATCCTCATCGGAGCCAACGGCTCTGGCAAGACCACGCTGCTGCGGCTGCTGCATGGACTTTTGCCCTGCGAAGGTCGCTGCGAATCCTTGCCGCTGCAACCCGAAGGCCGCCTTCCGCGAGCGGCCATGCTGTTCCAGCGCCCCTTCCTGCTGAGCCTCTCGGTGTGGCGCAATGTCTGGGTGGGCCTCTGGCTTTCCGGCGTGCCGGCCTCCGAGCGCAGCGAGCGCTGCCGCCAAAGCCTGGCAAACGTGGGCCTGCTCGAACACGCCGCGCGATCTGCCCGTTCGCTTTCGGGTGGACAGCAGCAGCGCCTTGGCCTCGCACGCGCCTGGGCGCTGCAGCCGGACATCCTGTTCCTGGACGAGCCGACCGCCAGCCTGGATCCCGGCGCCAAGAATGAAATCGAGGCCCTCATCGAGGAGGTCGCCAACAGCGGCGTGACGATCGTGATGAGCACCCACAACCTCGGGCAGGCCAAGCGCCTCGCCACGCGCGTGGCCTATCTGCATGCTGGACGGATCGTCGTCGAGCGCCCCGTGGCGTGCTTCTTCGACGCAGAGGATCTGCCCGCCGAGGCCGCCCAGTTCCTCCAGGGCGAACTTGGCTGGCGCCTGCGGCCGTAGGCAGGGCCGGCCTGGGCGCCCTGGGCGAAGCCGCTTGCGCTCCCCTGGTGGGCTCGACGCACCCTGCCTCATCAAGATTCGTATGCAAGACTGGTCGCACTCTCCAGGCGCCACAGCCGCTCGAGAAGCCTGCGCGCCCGCGCGGCACCGATCACCGGCGTGGACAGTTCGAGAAACTTGCTTTCCAGGTCGGCGTCACTCAGTGGCTCCTCGGGATCGCCCTTCCGATTGGGCTGCAGATGGCTGAGCCGGCGCCCATCCGCGGTGTCGATCTCGATGCGTGCGGCACGCTGGCCCGGGAATGCCGCGTCGAGCGCCGGATCCACCGCGACCTCCATGCGCTCCATCAGGGCGCGCGTTGCGGGATCCTCGAGGCGCGCCGGCTCAAACGCCGCCATGCGCACGCTGCCATGCACGAGGGCAGACGCCACCATGTACTTCAAGCTGAAGCGTGCTTCGTTGGCGGAAGCCGGTCGCTCGTAGCAAGCGATATCCAATGCTGGCCGATAGGTGCCTACACGAACGCGAACGATGTCTTCAGTCGCAATACGGTGCTTCGACTGCAGCGCGAGGGCGCCGTCGATCGACGGAAAAGTGTGGCCGCAGCCGATATGGTTCTTGAATGTCAGGCGTGTGATGTGAAAGTCCTGCCCGAGCGTCGCGCCGACCTGCGACCAGTCGGGCCCGTTGCTCATGGCCTGGCCGAGCCCGGCGTCGCCATCGAGGACATCCAGCGAACCCGTCAGGCCGCGCCGCGCCAGTTGGGCAGCGAGGAGGCCCGCCTCGGCTGCACGCCCCGCATGCAGTGGTTTGGACATCGAATCCATCCGGAACGCCTGCTGCAGTCCCGCCGTGAAGGTCGCAGCGGTGGCGAGCGCGTGCGCGAAGGCAACTTCGTCGAGCTCCATCAATCCGCCAGCCGCCGCAGCCGCTCCGAAGCTACCCACGGTGCCCGTGCTGTGCCAGAACTTGTAGTGCGGCCGGCCCATCACGACGCCGATTCGCGTCGAGATCTCGTAGCCAAGCACCACGCCGCGCAGAAACTGAAGCCCTGAGGCACCGATGTCCTGCCCACCGGCCATTGCGGCCGCGATGGTCGCAGCGCCTGGGTGGTACATGGCCTCGCGAAAGCTGTCATCTACCTCTGCGGCATGCGCAGCCGTGCCGTTGATGAGCGCAGCAGCGCGCGCAGTGGCCGGGCGCCCTTGCGCCAGGAAGGCGCCACCGCGATCGAGGTCGTCGCCCAGGGCTTGCTCCAGCATGCGCACCGGTGCCGCATCCAGGCCCGGGAAAAGCGATGCATACCAGTCGATCACTGCGCGCTTGGCATGATGAATGACCTCGGCAGGGAGCGGCTGCCGGTAAAACTCGGCCGCGTATCGCGCAAATACTTCCGTTGCATGCATCCAGGTTCTCCTGATTCAGGGGTTCAATTTCTTCAGGCAAGAACGACCACGCCATCGGCAGCACGCACGCCCTGCCCCTGCGGCAGCACGAACACCGGGTTGATCTCGGCTTCGACCAGACGGTCACCCAGTTGGGCCGCCATGTGAGAGAAAGCGACGATGGCCGCCAGCAGCGCCTCGACATCGGCCTTGGGCCGGCCGCGAAAGCCGTCCAGCAGCGGCCACGTCTTCAGTTCCTGCGCCATGCCCAGTGCCTCGTCGCGGCTCAGGCCACCTTGCGCCGGCAGAAGCCGCATCGCCGTGTCCTTGAACAGCTCTGCGGTGACGCCGCCCATTCCCAGCAGGATGGCCGTGCCCAGCGCATCACGGTGCATGCCGAGGATCAGTTCGGTACCGCCGGCCACCATTTCCTGCACCAGGAATCGCTGCGGCCTCGAGCCGGCGTTGGCCTCGACATCGGACGCCATCTGCAGCAGGCGCGCGCCCACCGTGTCGGGCGTGAGGTTGACCGCCACACCGCCCACGTCGCTCTTGTGCGTGACCTGGGCCGACAGGATCTTCAACACTACGCGGCCACCCAGCTCACGCGCAGCGGCCTCGGCCTGCGCTGGCTCGGTGACGACAAGCTCTCGCGCGCACGGCACGCCGAAACGGCTGAAAAGCTGCTTGGCCTGCGCCTCGTCGAGCGAGCCCGAAGGCAGATCGCCTACCGCAACCGGCTGCATGGCGGCGGTCGGCTCGCCCGGGTCTTTCCACTGGCTGGCCCGCAGCATGGCGCCGAGCGCAGCGGTGCAGCTTTCCGCCGCGGCAAAAGCGGGGACACCGCGCTGTGTCAGCAGCGCGCCGATTTCCGGCGCGTGCGGGCTCACGTAGGCAATGACGGGCTTGTCCGAGGTCGGCAGGCAGTCCTGGATCGCGCCGGCCATCAATTCGGGCATGGCGAGGCTGGATGAGCCGACGATGATGGTCAAGGCGTCGTAGCTGGGACTCTTCAACAGCACGTCAATGGCGCCGCGCAGCAAGTCAGGCCGCAGGCCCGCCAGGGTCACGTCGATCGGGTTCCGATCGAGCACGGCATGGTCGCCGGTCTGCAGCGCGCGCAATGCTTCGGCCGTCGCGGCATCGGGTGCGGGCGTATCGAAGCCGGACAGGCCCAGGTCGTCCGACACCAGCGTCCCGGCGCCGCCGGTGGAGGTCAGGATCGCGACCCGGTTGCCGCGCAGCTTACGGCCGGTGGCCAGTGCGGCGGGGATGTCCAGCAGGTCATTGAATGTCCGGGCGCGGATCACGCCCACCTGCCTGAAGAGCGCGTCGTACATGCGGTCGGCACCGGCCAGCGCGCCGGTGTGCGACACCGCCGCCTTTGCGCCCGCCTCGGAGCGGCCGATCTTGAACACGACCACAGGCTTGCCCGCGCGTGCCGCCTTCAGCGCCGCAGCGCGGAACTTCTCCGGATTGCGCACCGTCTCGACGTACAGCGCGATGACCTTCGTGGCGTCGTCTTCGGCGAGATGATCGATGAAGTCCGCCAGCTCCAGGTCGACCTCGTTGCTGGTCGAGATCAGCTTGGACAGGCCGATACCGCGCACCGCAGCGCGAGACAACAGCGAACCGAGGATGCCGCCACTCTGCGACACCACGCCGACGCCGCCGACGGGAAAGTGCGCCATCTCGAGCGCACCCGTGGCCGACAGCACGATGTTGTCCGTGAGGTTGACCAGGCCGATGGTGTTGGGCCCCAGGATGCGCATGGACCCGGCCGCGTCCATCAGCTGCCGCTGGCGGCGCGCGCCCTCTTCACCGGTCTCGGTGTAGCCGCTGGCCAGCACGATGGCTGCCGCGGTGCCGCGGGCGGCCAGGTCGCGCACCGCCAGATGGGCGCGCTCGGCCCCGAGCAGCACGATGCCCACGTCAGGCACCGCCGGCAGCGAAGCCACGTCCGCATAGCAGGCCAGCTCGCCGATGCGATCGGCCTTCGGATTCACCGGATAGATTTCGCCCGAGAAGCCGTGCTTCACGAGGTACGAGATGGGCCTGCCAGCGGTCTTGGTGGCGTCGCCCGACGCTCCGATGACGGCGACGCTGCGTGGCTTGAGGAGTCGGGAGATGGCATTCATGGCGCTCACTCCTTGCCGGCCGGGGTGGAGGTCTTGGCCAGGAACGCCATCACCGATTCGCGATGCTCGGTGCTGGTGTAGCAAATGCCTTGCGCCTGGCTGCCTTGGGCGAACACCTGATGGGCCGACAACTCGAAGCTCTGGTTGAGGATGGTCTTGCCCAGGGCCAGCGCCGTGGCGGAGCCCTTGCTCATTTCGGCGGCCCAGCGCTGTGCCTGCGCAATCAGGCTGTCCGCATCGGCCTTGCGATCGGCGATGCCGAGACGAAGCGCCTCTTCGGCCTCGACCTTGCGGCCGCTGAAGATCAGCTCCTTGGCCTTGGCCAGGCCGACGCGGCGAGGCAGAAAGTACATGCCGCCGCCGTCGGGAATGATGCCGCGGTTGATATAGGACCAGGTGAAGCTCGCCGCATCCGACGCAATGATGAAGTCGCAGGCGAGCGCCGTATCGGCACCCAGGCCCGACGCGGCGCCGTTGACTGCGGCGATGGTCGGCTTGGGCATGGTGTGCAGCAGCGACTGCGCGTGGTGCACGCGTTGCTGGCGGCTCCAACCGTTGAAGCCGACCTCGCCCGCGGGCGCTTGCATCCGGCGCTCCATGCCGGCGATGTCGCCGCCGGCGCAGAAGCCATTTCCCTTGCCCGTCAGCACCAGGGCGCGAATCGCCTTGTCGTTCGCCACGCGCTCGAGCGCGGCGATGAATTCGGTGCGCATGTCGTCGCTCATGGCATTGCGCTTTTCCGGGCGGTTCAACCACAGCGTGGCGACGCCGTCGACGACTTCGAGTTGGATCAGGTTTTCGGTCATTTTTTTGCCCTTGGGCCTCAGTCAGTGGTGATGTGGTTCTCTTTGACCACCTTTCGCCAGCGGGCCTCTTCACCCTTGGCATAGCGGTCGAACGCCTCCGGCGAACCCGCGTCGATCACGAGGCCTTCGCTTTCCACGCGCTTGCGGAAGGCCTCGGTCTGGACGGCTTTCCTTGCGGCGGCGTTCAGTTTCATGATCACGTCCCGTGGCGTTCCGGCCGGCGCATAGAGGCCATACCAGCTGTCCGCCACGTAACCGGGCACGCCGCTCTCCGCGACGGTGGGCACCCTGGCCAGCGAGGGCGCCGTGGAGCGCGAGGCGGTGGTCACGGCCAGCGCCCGCAGCTTGCCGCTTTCGATGAACGTGCCGACCGCGGCTGCCGTGGCGAACATCACATCGACCTGGCCGCCCAGCAGATCCGTGATGGCCGGGCCGGCGCCGCGGTAGGGGATGTGCGTGATGTCGGTCTTGGTGAGATTCTTGAAGAGTTCGCCTGCGAGATGAGCCGATGTGCCGGCGCCCTGCGATGCGAACGAGAGCTTTCCGGGATGGGCCTTGGCCGCGGCGATGATGTCGCCCACGGACTTGTAAGGACTTTCGGCCCGGACGACGAGCACGTTCGGCGAAATTCCCACCAGCATGACCGGCGCAAATGCCTTCTCGTAGTTGTAGGGAAGCTTTGGCAGGAGGCTCGGATTCACCACGTGCGCGACGGTCGCCATGACAAGCGTGTAGCCGTCGGGCTGGCTCTTCGCGACGGCGTCGGTTCCGATGATGGTGCCTGCACCGGGCTTGTTGTCGATGATCACCGGTTGACCCAGCTCCTGGCCCATGGTGATGCCCATGGTGCGCGCCACGAGATCGGTGCCTCCGCCCGGCGCGAATGGCACCACGATCTTCACGGGCTTGTCCGGAAACGCCGCGAAAGCGGGGAAGGCTGTCAGGCTTGCTGCAACGGTGGCGCAAGAGAAAAGGACGGCTCGTTTGGCACGCGCCAGGGTCAGCGTGATCTGCATGGATTTGTCTCCGGTTTGACAAGGGAAGTACGGGAAGCCCCATCGACGGCCACGTTGGGCTGCGGTTCTCATCGAATGGGTGAAGCTTAGGTTTGCCAAGCGGTTCGCGCACCCCCCTATTTCCAACAGATGGAAATCGGTGATACGCTGCCCGGCGCCTCTCCCCACGTTTTCAGCGCCACACGCCACTCGCGGAACATGTCGAACACACCCTCTGAAAAAGCGCGCCGGCCACACCACGAAGACCCGATGCTCAACCGGTCGCTCGTGCGCGGTGTCGAAGTGCTCAGAGCGTTCAGGCCAGGCGCCGATCTGCTTGGCAACGGCGAGCTCGCGGAACGCACGGGACTGTCTCGTGCCACCGTGAGCCGCCTGACGCAGACGCTGGTGGAAACCGGCCTGCTGGAGCACGATCGCGCCCGCCGGGCCTACCGCCTCGCCGCACATGTCTTGAGCCTGGCCCATGCGATGCGCGCGGGCTCGCCGGTGCTGAACACGGTCGCCCCGCTGATGCGCGCGCTGGCCGAAAAGATGCGCATCAACGTCGGCCTGGCGGTGCCCGATCGCGACGAAATGGTCTATCTCGAATCCGTTCGCTACAACCGCCGCGTTGCGCTACGCCATGTGGTGGCAGGTCAACGGGTGCCGATGGAACTCACTTCGTTGGGCCGCGCCTATCTGGCGGTCGCTCCGGAATCCACGAGGCGAGCGCTGCTGGCACTGTTCCGCAGCAGACGCTCCACCGGATGGGGGCAGTTGCGAGACGAGATCAAGTCCGCGAAACTCAGCATCGAGCAGCGCGGCTACTGCAGCGCCGCATGGCAACCGGAAGTGATCGCCCTGTCAGCACCGATCGTGCTGGCGGATCGCCCGATCTATGTGCTCAACGTCAGTGTCGCCACCGCCGCCAACATGGACGACGTGGAGCAGGAACTCAGCGGCCCATTGCTTTCCCTGCGGGAGAAAGCGACAGCCGCTCTTCTGGCATCCGCCTGAGCAGGCCTTCGGCCGCAAACCTGCATTCACCGCTCAGACAGCGAGGTACACCTTTCGCGCGAAGGACGCGATCGCGTCGCTCATCGCGCGCGGTTGCTCTGGAGCCATTGCATGCCCCGCGTCGCGAACGATCTCGACGGTGACACGATCGCCCAGCATCGGCTTCATGATGTCGGGGACGACCACGGCGTCATGCTCGGCCTGAAGGTCGAGGATGGGTACGCGGTCGCCCGCGGAGAAGTAGTCATCCACGGGGGTGATCTCCCGGGCGCGACCTTGGGCATCGTGGGCCGCAGGAAACCAGCCGCCAAGCCACACGCTGGGATCGTGCCCCGGCGCAAAGAAAGCCTTGCGAAGGCACTCGAGCCTTCGAGGCTCCGACAGGGAGAGATCGCCCGCACCGTCGATCTCATCGCGCAGGCGGCTGTAGGGCTTCTCGGTCGACCCGGGAGGAAGCTTGCCGGCGGAAGCCGCCGCCATGACGACACCGCGTACGAGATCCGGCCGGTCTGCCGCCAGTGTGCGGGCGGGTTGACTGCCCCACGCATGGCCGACGATCACGATCGGACCGACTGCCTCGCTGTCGAGGACCGCGGCGACATCGCTCGCGAAGTCGTGCAGATCGAGCTCTTCCATCGGCCCCTTGCTGCGACCGATGCCGCGCGGTTCAGGTCGAAGGACGCGAAAGCCTGATGCTGCGAGATGGGCTGCAACGACGTCATAGTCTCGCCCCGATCGAGCCAGCGACGGCAGGATGCAGACAACGGGCCCCGTGCCCTGGTCAGTGAATTCGATCTGGACATCCGCACTCGCGCGTGCCGGGCGGTATGAGATCAGCTTGCTCCGTGAAAGAGCCCCGCCTGCGGGAGTTGACTGGTTTTCGATGGACATGGTGCCGGAGTCTCCGTGGCGATACCAGCATTCGTAAGCTGGTCGCTCCTATATCAGCTATGTCTGCCAGCTATGCCTGTGCTCGCATTCGAGATCGCGAGCGACTTGTACCTACGGCCGCAAGTCCGACCCGGCTAGCGCTGCCGGAAATCCAGTTCCTGCAAGAGCTGTGCGGTTCCCCGTGTCAGGCGCGTTGCGGGACGCGCCACCGGCGTCGCCAGCATCAACGCATTCCAGATCGTCGGCGGACCGATGGGCGCGCGCTGCAGCTTCTCGTTGCCGCTCGCCCGGAGTGCGCTTTCCGGAAGGATCGTGCATCCAACACCCGTAGCGACCAATGCGAGCACGGTCTGGACGGCACCGACTTCCGCAAGAACCTGCAACTGGATTCGACGCGGATTCAACACGGAGTCAAGCAAATGGCGAATCGCATTCGGAGCGCTCGGCAGCACCATCGGGTAGTTCGCCAATGCGGCCAGGCCTACTTTGGCCGGCAATCTGCTGGCGGGCGGTGCGACCAGCAGCAGCTTCTCTCGCATCAGCGGCTGGAACGTCAACTGGGGTGAGGCCGCGGGGTCGAACAGAAGCGCAAGATCCAGCCTTCCCGCAATCAACGACTCGCGCAGTGCCACGCTCAGTCCTTCGAGCACCGTGATCACTGCGCGCGGGAACCTCTCTCTGAATCGCTGGACAAGCGGCGTACTCAGCCCCAACGCCACGCGGGGCGGCATGCCGACGATGATCCGGCCGGCAGGGCTTTCATCCATGTCGCGCAACTCGTCACGGGCTTGCCGGGAAATGTCGAGCATCGCGCGGGCATGAATGAGCAAGGCCTCCCCCGCCTCGGTCGGCACCACGCCACGCCCCGTTCGCACGAGCAGCCGTTGTCCGAGGTCGGCCTCGAGAAGTGCGATCTGTCTGCTCAGACTGGGCTGGGCGAGATCGAGTACCACAGCACCTCGGCTGAGACTCCCGGCGTCGACCACCGTGACTAAGTAGAGAAGCTGCCGCAGTTCCATAGCGAATGAGCATAGCTGATATAGACACGCATACCTATCACCGATATCCGCGGGTTGCAACACTCGCGGCATGACATTGACTCTTCCATCCTGGGCATGCAATGCACATTGCCATGTCTTCGGCCCTCGATCACGCTTTCCATATGCACCCGGGGCCACCTTCGTTCCCCAGGAAGATGCGCCCAAGGAAGCCCTATACGCGCTGAACGACAGCCTGGGCCTGACGCGCTGCGTGGTGGTCCAGTCGAGCTGTCACGGCTTCGACAACAGTGCGACAGAAGACGCCGTCACATCACGTCCTAGCGACTATCGTGGCATTGCCCTGCTGCCAACGGACGTCCACGATGCCGAACTTCAACGCCTCCACGCAGCCGGTTTCCGGGGCGTTCGCTTCAACTTCATGGGACATCTGGGACGGCATACGCCGATCGAAGACGTCCTTGCACTGGCCGCGCGCATCGCGCCGCTGGGCTGGCACCTGCAGATACATGGTGACCCTGCCCTGCTGACCGATCTGGCGCCGGCGCTGCGACGCTCCCCGACACCCGTGGTGATCGACCATATCGGCCGGATTGACGCGGCCCTCGGCCTGAACCAGCCGGACTTCCAGGCGCTGCTGATGCTGATGGCCGACGAGCGCTTCTGGGTGAAGGTCAGCGGCATGGACCGCATCACGCGCCTGGGGCCTCCTTACGCAGACGCTCAAGCCTTCGCCAGGACATTGGTCGCGGAATTCGGCAACCGCGTGCTGTGGGGCAACGACTGGCCCCACCCCAACCACGGAGGGCCCATTCCGGACGAGCGGCAACTGGTCGATCTCATCGCCGAGATCGCACCGAGCCAAGCCGCGCGCGAAGCGTTGCTCATGCACAACCCCCAACGACTTTATCAATTTGGAGACAACCAATGAGCTTGCGATTTGCGAACAAGGTGGCCATCGTGACCGGCGCCGGATGTGTCGGTGCCGGCTGGGGAAACGGCCGCGCCATTGCAGTGCGGCTGGCGGAAGAAGGCGCCAGGGTGCTGGCGGTCGACCGCGATCGTGCGCGGCTTGACGAAACCCTGGAGCTCGCCGGCGCTGCACGCGCCTCGATCACGCCCTGGGTCTGCGACGTGACCAGCAGCGACAGCGTCGCTGCCATGGCGGCGGCTTGCCTGCAGACCTACGGAACGATCGACATCCTGGTCAACAACGTCGGTGGCTCCGCCGCCGGAGGGCCGGTGGAACTTGCCGAAGACGCATGGGATTCGCAGATCGACATCAACCTCAAGAGCGTGTTCCTGACCTGCAAGCACGTGCTTCCCACACTCCTGGCCAAGGGCGCGGGCTCCATCGTCAACATCTCGTCGACCTCGGGCATGCGCTGGACCGGCAGCGCGCAAGTGGCCTATGCGGCGACCAAGGCGGGCGTCATTCAAATGTCGCGCGTCATTGCCGTTCAACACGCCGCGAAGGGCGTGCGGGTCAACAGCGTGGTGCCGGGGCAGTTGCACACACCGATGGTCGAGACGCGGCTGGCCAGGCAGCGCGCAGGCGGCGACGTCGAGGCGCTGCTCGCCCAACGCCAGAAACGCATCCCGCTCGGCTTCATGGGCGACGGCCGCGACACCGCGAGCGCCGTGCTGTTCCTGGCCAGCGACGAGGCACGCTTCATTACCGGCACGGAGCTGGTCGTGGATGGCGGCATGACAGCACGTTGCGATTGAACGCATTCCAACAATTCCCCTGACGGAGAAAAAACTCGTGATCAAGCAATTTCTTCTCGCCGCCGCGCTCGGCCTTTCCATCGCAACCAACGCAGTTGCTCAACCGCAAGTCATGCGCATCGTCGTCACCTTCGCGCCGGGAGGCCCGGTCGAACTGGTCGCACGAATCATGGCGGAACGGCTGGGCAAGGAACTGGGGCGCACGGTCATCGTCGAAAACAAGCCGGGCGCGAACGGAGCGATCGGCGCTGTGAGCGTGGTGCGCTCCCCGCCGGACGGCAACACGGTCTGGCTGACCAGCGTGGGCGCCGCCGCCATCAACCCTGCGCTCTACAAGAGCTTGCCCTATGACATGCAACGCGATTTCGCGCCTGTTGCCGTGGTCGTCAACAACGTCGAACTGCTGGTCGCGAATCAGGACGAATCTTCGAAGGATGCCGCCGAGTTCGTGGCGGCCACGAAAAGCCGCCCCAACCCCACCGCCATCGCGTCGTCCGGCATCGGAAGCATTCCGCACCTGGCCATCGAGCAGTTGAAGGACGCCACTGGTGCCAAGCTCCTGCACGTTCCCTACAAAGGCGGAGCCCTCGCCATCACCGACCTGATGGGCGGGCAGGTGCGCGGCTTCTTCGGTGATGTGCCGGGGCTGCTCAACTACGTGCAGGGCGGACGTCTCAAGGCACTTGGCGTGGCGTCGCCCAAGCGCCTGCCGTCGTTGCCGGACGTCAAGACCCTGGAGGAGCAAGGCATCAAGGGCGTGGACACGAACAACTGGTACGCCATGTTCGCGCCTGCCAAAACGCCTGCGGCCGTTGTCGACGCACTCAACAAGGCCGTGCGCAACACGCTGGCCGATCCGCAGGTGCGGGAGAAGCTGCTCAAGGCGGGCACCGAGCCCGCGCCATCGACGCCCCAGGCGCTGGCCGCGCTGCTGAAGCACGACACCGACAAATGGGCCAAGCTGATCCAAGACAAGAACATCAGGATCGATCAATGACCATCTCCCACATCCGCGTGCCTTTGGTGCAACCCGGCACGGTGCCCGAACTGGCCGAGGTCGAGTCCCGCATCATGGCGGAGCGCGGTCGCGTCTCCCTGCTCTACCAGGTGCTGCTCAACAGCGGCCCGATCGCTTCGGGCTGGGAGCGCCTGCTCACGGCCGTGCGCAACCAGACCGGCGTGCCGGCGGATCTGCGCGAACTGATCATTCTTCGCGTCGCCGTACTCAACGGCGCGAGCTTCGAGTTCGACGCGCATGTGCCCCACGCACAGAAGGCCGGCGTCGGCAGCGAGAAGATCGCGGCCGTTCGCGACGAGGCATTGCCGGACGTCTTCACGCCGATGGAACGCCTGGTGCTGGAACTCACCGACACCATGACCCGGCAGATCGTCGTGCCGCAGGCCCTCATGACGCAGGTGCAGCAGCACTTCGATGCCAGGGGCGTCGTGGAGCTCGTGGCGACGGTGGCGGCCTACAACATGGTGTCACGGCTGCTCGTGGCACTGAACGTCGCGCACTGAAACGAAACGAGCGATGCAAGACCTTTGGCTGCTCAAGCTGGACGCACCTGCTGCATCCAACGAATTGCTCATGGCCGAACTTCATCGGCTCCATCCGGAAGCCCGGCCCTGGCAGGCCGTGGACGACGGCGCGATCTACCTCTACCTGCCGGGCGACGCATTGCCGATCGACGCACTCCCGCGCGGCGGCTCCGGGTGGCATCGCCTTGTCTGCACACAGGAGATAGCGGGCGCTTCGCAAGGCCGGGCCGCCCCGTTCCACTACGTTGTGGAGACAGACGTACTTCCGGAATTCGAGGAAGAACTCAACGCCTGGTATGCGCAGGAGCATCTGCCCGGGCTGGCCGCGGTCAAGGGAACGGTGCGGGCCTCGCGCTACGTCGTTGCTTTCGGCTCTCCCCGGTACTACGCCTGCTACGACCTCGAAAGCCCGGACGCACTCGACAGCCCGGCATGGCTGGCGGTGCGCGCAACGGCATGGAGCTCACGCGTTCGACCGGCATTTCGCAATGCGCGAAGGACAATGTTCTTCAAGCGCTGAACACCATCGGCACATGTTCGATCACTAGGCGGCATGGAGTGTTCGTGCCGCTGCGGCATGGGCCTCGCGCAGTTTCGATCTTCTATTTTCGATGGTTTCCGCGAGGAACGCCGCATCACCGGCTACGCCCGAGAAGCGCCCCGACCCCCAAGTGTGCAGCCACGGCAGGCCCAGGAAGTACAGGCCCGGTTCGTTCGTCACCCCGCGCAGGTGCACCGGCGCACCGCGCCCGTTGAACACCGGCGCATCGACCCACGCGAAGTCCGGCGAGAAGCCGATGCACCATATGACGCTGCCGATGCCCGCCGCCGCAAGGTCGAGCCGCGTGCGTTCTTGCGTCGGCACCCACACGGGCGTGTAGACCGAAGGCGGTGGCGCCTCGATGCCCTTCGCCGCAATGTGTTTGTCGATCGACGCGTTGATGCGGTTGTAGGTGTCGTCCGCCGCATCGAGGTTGTCGCGCAGGTTGGGCTGCAGCTCGAAGTTTCCGCTGTCGAAGCCGCTCAGCACCCCATACAGCTCCATGCCTTCGAGCGCAAAGCGCCGCAGGTCGATGTCGCGCCCGCCGTCGCGGCCGGTCACGTAGTGGTTGGTGTTGTCGCGCACGCCTTCGCGCAGCGGATGCTCGGTGACGGGCATCTCGTAGTACTTCATGTCGGCGAGCCAGTCGACCACCTCGCGGCCGCGGTAGAAGCGCGCGCAGCGCGGCGCGTGGCCTGTGGCCAGGTGAACCTTGCGGCCGGCCAGGTGCAGGTCTTCGGCAATCTGCGCGCCCGACTGGCCGCAGCCCACCACCAGCACCGCGCCCTCGGGCAGCTGCGCCGGGTTGCGGTACTGCGCCGAGTGGAACTGCGCCACACCCGCAGGCAGCTTCTCGGCGAGGCGCGGCACGATGGGGCGGTGGTAGCCGCCCGAGGCCACGACCACCTGGTCGGCGGTGTAGAGGCCGGCGTCGGTCTGCACGTTGAAGCGCTCGCGTTCTCCATCGCGCGAGACGCGCTCGACCGTCACGCCCTCGATGGCCGGTGCCTTCACATGATCGACGAAGCCTGCGAGCCATTCGTTGATCTGGTCCTTGACCATGAAGCCGTGCGGATCGCTGCCGAGGTAGCTCCATCCCGGCAGCTGGCACTGCCAGTTGGGCGTGACGAGGCAGAACGAGTCCCAGCGCTGCGTGCGCCAGGTGTGCACCAGGCTGCGCTTCTCGATCACGAGGTGGTCGATGCCGCGCTGCTGCAGGCAGTGGCTCAGCGACAGGCCGGCCTGGCCGCCGCCGACGATGACGACGCTGTAGTGGCTGCGTCCGCCGTAGGGGTGTGACATGGGGTTCTTCTTTCTCTCTGGGGATGGAGTCGTCAGTCGAAGGCGACGACGGTGACCTGCGCGCCGGCGGTTTCCGCGAAGCGCGCAGCGATGTGTTCGATCTCCGCGAGCTGGTCCATCGCCTGCGAGCACGCGAAGCCGTACTTCGCGCGCACGCGCTCCCTGGCGAGGCCCAATGCCTCGCGCGCGTGCTGCATGAACTCACCGAGGGCATAGGGCTCGCCGGGCACGAGGTGTTCGCGCACCACGCTGGAGGGCGAGTAGCAGCGGGTCTCGCTGGCGTCGGGCCAGCGCACGCGGAAGTGCGTCACCGGCATGCGGCGGCCTCCAGTCGAATGGCGGGTGGCTGGATGAAGGCGTCGCTGCCGAAGTCCCACAGCAGGGCTTCTTCTCCACCGGCACGCAGGTGCACCTGACGCGTGGCGTCGACCTCGCCGATCACGCCGCAGGCGATGTCGCGCGCGGCGAAGCGCGCCAGTACCGGGCCCGCCTGCGCAGGCGCGACGCTCAGCACGAAGCCGTAGCTCGGAAACGAGGACAACCAGCGCATCAGCGGCACGCCCGCGGGCCTGGGCAGTGCGTCGAGCTCGATGCGCGCGCCCACGCCCGAGCACTCCAGCAGCATCATGGCCGTGCCCACCGCGCCCGCCATGCTGATGTCCTTGGCTGCACGGCACAGGCCTTCTTCGGCCAGCGCGGGCAGCACTTCGAGGTCGGCGCGCAGGCGCGCGGCGGGCGCGGCGGTCGATGCGTTCCAGTAGGGAAAGGGCTCCTCGTAGGCGCCGCGCAGGTCGGCCGCCATCACGAGCAGGTCGCCGGGCTTCGCATCGAAGCTGCTGAGCAGACTGCGCGCATGGCCGAGGATCGCGACCGCGAGCTGCGGCCGCTCGCTGCGGTTGTTGCTGTGGCCGCCGACGATGGGCACGCCGTAGCGCACAGCCGCCTCGGCCAGCCCGCACAGAACATCGTCCGCAGGGCTCATGCCGGTGCTCCACAGTGCATCGACCACGGCGGTCGGCCGACCGCCCATGGCGTAGATGTCGCTCACGTTGACCATCACACCGCAGTAGCCCGCGAACCACGGCATGCGCACGATGAAGTCCTCGACCAGCCCCTCGATGGCGAACAGCAGGTAGCCGCCGTGACCGTCGGGAATGGCGGCGCAGTCGTCGCCGATGGGCACGGCCTGCGCGAGCGCCGCGTGGCCGCCCGGAAGCGCCCGACCGAGGGCGGAGACCACATCGCTGATGTCGCGCTTGTGGGCGAAGCCGCGCGTGGCGCGAAGGGCTTCGGCGATTTCGTGGACGTTGTTGGTCATGGCAGCACCTTGGAGCGCGTGACGAAACCGCTCACGGGGTCGTGGCAGGGCGGGTACCAGCCGAGCTCGGCCTGCATGCGTGCATGCGGGCGGCCGTGCACGCCGGTTTCTTCGAGCAGTTGCCAGCCCAGCTTGCGAAAGAGCGGCACGTTCTGCATCTGCACCTGCGCGAAGAAGCGCTTGCAGCCGAGCGCGTTGGCGCGCGAAACCGCCAGGCGGATCAACGTCACGCCCAGGTGGCCCTGGCTGCGGAACGCGGGATGCACGGCAAGGCGTGAGCCCCACCATTCGCCATCTGCCTCCCCGCGGTGGATGCGCACCGTGCCCACCACCTGCTCCGGCATGCCCGCCGCGCAGGACATCGCCACCAGCAGTTGCGCGTGGTCGTCGATGGCATCGCGGTCGTCGCGCACGAAGATGCCCTGCTCGATGCAGAACACCGCCCGGCGCAGCCCCATCGCTTCGTCGCGCTCCCACTGCTGCGCCGCCTCGCGCACCAGGTACTCGACCGGCGCGTAGTGCAGGTCGAGTTCGCTCAGGTCGTCGATGCACAGCATGGTCAGCTTTCGTAGACGGACAGCGACGAGCACGCGCCGCACTTGCCGCAGCCGGCCTTGATGTCGGCCGAGCGCAGGCCCGCCGCCACCACGCGCTCGCCCAGCGGCGCGAGCAGCGACTTCATGAACTCGGGCGTGGGCGCCGGATGGTCTTCGAGCGGCGTGCCGCTGATCGGCACGAAGGGCACGACGAAGGGGTACACGCCGCGCGCGAGCAACTGGTCGCAGGTGTCGAGGATGGCTTCGCGCGTATCGCCCAACCCCGCCAGGATGTAGGTGCTGACCTGCCCGCGTCCGAACACGCCCACGGCCGCCTCGAAGGCGCTCATGTAGCGCGAGACGGGCACGCTCGCCTTGCCCGGCATGAGGCGTTCGCGAACCTCGGGCGTCACCACTTCCAGGTGCATGCCCAGCGTGTCGATGCCGGCCGCCTTCATGCGGTGGAACCACTGGTCGTCGTCGGGCGGCTCGCACTGGCCCTGGATGGGAATATCCACCGCGGCCCTGATGGCGAAGGCGCTCTCGCAGAGGATGGCGGCGCCGCGGTCGGTGGCGTTGGGCGTGCCGGTGGTCATCACCATGTGCTTCACGCCGTCGAGCAGCACGGCGGCGCGCGCCACCTCGGCGAGTTGCTCGGGCGTCTTGCGCGCTACCGTGCGGCCGGCCGCGAGCGACTGGCCGATCGCGCAGAACTTGCAGCTCTTTTTCCGGCTCTCGTAGCGGATGCAGGTCTGCAACACCGTGGTGGCGAGCACGTCGCTGCCGTGCAGCGTGGCGATGTGCGAATAGGGCACGCCGTCGAAGGTCTGCATCGCGTAGAAGCGCGGCTGCTTCGGAAAGCTGATGCTGGCAATGGGAATGCTGCCGCGCATCACGCGGCTCATGCCCTGCGCGTCGGGCGCCTCGGCGGTGAAGGGCGAGTGCCAGGCCGTGGAGGTATGGACCGGCACCATGATCGTGTGGCCGTCCACCGTCACGGCCTTGTGGTCCGAGGGGCCCGCGCCGCCGCGGCGGCTCGCAACGCCCGCCGAAGGATCAACCAGCCGCAACCCGAAGGACTGGAGCTCGGTCATCAGTTGCCGGCTGTCTTGCTGTGTCGTCGTGGTGGTCATGGTCGGAGCTCCGTTGAACAAAGGGTTGCGTGAGATGCATCGGCACGGTGGTTTGCGCCGGCCGGTCGTTGATGGCGAGCGACAGCAGTTCGGGCCGCGCATAGTGGCCGACCGAATCCATCATTCGCTTGCGCTTGGCGATGAGCGCCATGTCGAGGTCGGCCACCACCATGCCCTCTCCCTCGGTGAGCGGCGGCGCGAGGTGCTTGCCCTCGGGCGAGACGATGGCGGTGTGGCAGCCGCCGCGCAACGCCTTCTGCAGGTTGGCGTCGGGCGTGACCGAGCGGATCTGCTCGTCGCTGAGCCAGCCGGTGGCGTTGACCACGAAGCAGCCCGACTCCAGCGCGTGGTGGCGGATGGTCACTTCCATCTGCTCCGCGAAGATCGGGCCGACCAGCGAGCCGGGGAACTGCGCGCAGTGAATCTCCTCGTGCTGCGCCATCAGCGCGTAGCGCGCGAGCGGGTTGTAGTGCTCCCAGCAGGCCAGCGCGCCGACGCGACCCACTGCGGTGTCGACCACCTTCAGCCCCGCGCCGTCTCCCATGCCCCAGACCATGCGCTCGTGGTACGTGGGCGTGATCTTGCGGCGCTTGAGCGCGAGCGTGCCGTCGGCATCGAACACCAGCTGCGTGTTGTAGAGGCTGCCGTGGTCGCGCTCGTTCACGCCGAGCACCACGACCATGCCGTGATGGCGCGCGCGCTCGGCCACGGCCTGCGTGACCGGGCCCGGCACGACCACCGCGCGTTCAGCCAGCCGCAGGTGCGGCGCACCCTGCAGCACCGGCGGCAGCACGAAGCTGAAGTAGGGGTAGTAGGGCACGAAGGTCTCTGGAAAGACCGCGAGCTGCGCGCCCTTGGATGCGGCCTCGTCGATGGCGCTGCACACCCGGTCGAGCGTGCCGTCGGGCCGGTCGAGGTCGGGCGCGATCTGGATCGCCGCGGCACGCACGATGCGGGATGTGGAAGCCATCGCCGGTGCCCTGCCCTACAGCGTCCAGGTGTCGAGGATGACCGCGCCGGCCTTCTTGTGCAGCAGCACCAGGTCCAGCACGTCCAGCGGGTTGATCGGCGTGATGCCTTCGATCAGCGCCCCTTCGCCGTGGCCGTACAGCGCCTGCAGCGCGAAGCGGCAGGCGTAGACCTTGCCGCCTTCTTCCATGAACTTGCTGATCTGCTTGTTGAAGTTCTGGTGGCCCGGGAAGGCCTCGTCGCCCAGCGTGGGAAAGCCGCGCTGCACGCCCAGCGTCACGCCGGGGCCGTACAGCAGCACCGAGGTTTCGTAGCCCTTGCGGCGCAGGCGCGTGGCCTGCAGCAGGTTCACGAAGCCGATGGAACCTTCGAAGGCGACCGTGTGGAAGGTGACGAGCGCCTTCTCGCCGGGGTCGGCCTTGACGTCTTCGAACACCTTCTCTTCGTAGTCGACGAGGTACTCGCCTTTCTCGTTGCGGGGGCGGGTGACTTTGGGCATGGGGTACTCCGGTTGAGGGGTTGAACGCAGGTCTTGCGTGCCTTTCTCTTTGCAGGCGATGTGCCAGCGTGCGGCCGGGTGCGTGCGATCAACTCGCGATCAATGCGCAGCGGTGCGCCTTGCGTGCGGATAAAAAAATTCGAAAGGCCGCAAAGGCGGGCACGCACAGAGGCTGCCGGCCGGTTTCCGCACCGCGACGACGCATCCGCCATGCGATCAATGCACCCGATCAATGAGGTTGATCGCACCCGATCGAAGCATTCGGCGCCTCCGGGGCGGGCGCGATTCCTGCGTGCTTGATCGGTGGCCCGATGCAATCAATGGATGCAATCAACTTCGACGATCCACCCCATGCCCACGATCACCACCCACTGGCGCAAGCAGCTGCGCAACAGCGACCGGCCGGCCTACCTGCTGCTGGCCGATCTGATCGCCGACGACATCAAGACAGGCCGCCTTGGCGTGCGCGACCGCCTGCCTACGTTGCGCGAGCTCGCGGCCGACCTGGATCTCAACTACACGACGGTGGCGCGCGGCTATGCCGAGGCGCGCAAGCGCGGCCTGATCGACTCGCGCGCCGGCACCGGCACCTTCATCCGCTCCGGCAGCCCCAGCCTGCGGCTGCGTGGCGGCAGCGGCGCCGAGATGACGATGAACATGCCGCCAGAGCCCGACGACGCGCACCTGATGGCGCGGCTGCACGAGAGCGCGAGCCGTGCCTTCGCCGAGATCGACTTCCACGACCTGCTGCGCTACCAGGACTTCGGCGGCACCGCGCACGACCGCGAAGTGGCCTTGCAATGGCTGCGACCCTTCGTGCCGCATGCGAGCGTGGACCGCATCCTGGTGTGCCCCGGCATCCACGGCGTGCTCACGGCGCTGTTCTCGCAGCTCGCGCGGCCGGGCGAGCTGATCTGCGTGGAGTCGCTCACCTACCCGGGCGTGAAGGCCATCGCGGCGCAACTGGGCGTGCAGCTGCATGCGCTGCAGCTGGACGACGACGGCCCCATCGCCGATGCCTTCGAGCATGCCTGCAAGACGCTCAAGCCCAAGGCGCTGTATTGCAACCCGACGCTGCTGAATCCGACCGCCGGCACCGTGTCGCGCGCACGGCGGGAAGCGCTGGCCGACGTGGCGCTGCGCTATGCCATTCCGATCATCGAGGACGACGCCTACGGCATGCTGCCGCGCCAGACGCCGGGCACCATCGCCACGCTTGCCCCCGCGCTCACTTACTACGTGAGCGGGTTCTCCAAATGTTTCGGCGCGGGGCTGCGCAGCGCGTATGTGTGTTCACCGACGGTGGTGCAGTCGCAGCGCCTCGCGGGCGCGATGCGCGCCACCACCGTGATGGCCTCGCCGATCACCAATGCGCTGACCACGCTGTGGGTGGAAGACGGAACGACCGAGGCGATGCTGCAGGCGGTGCGCGCCGAATCGGGGGCGCGGCAACTGCTCGCGACGCGCCATCTGGGCGACAGCGGGTTGCAGGCACACCCTGAGGGCTTTCAAGCATGGCTGCCGCTCACACCGGGCTGGAGCCCGGTGGAGTTCGCGTCCTACCTGCGCACCCAGAACGTGGGCGTGGTGGCGAGCGCAGCATTTTCGACGGATGGCGATCCGCCAGATGCGGTGCGCATTTGCCTGGGCGGGCCGATGTCGCGGGAGCAGTGCGATCAGGCGCTGAGGCTCATCGCCGACACGCTGGCGCATCCGCTGCATCCGCACTCGACATTGCAGAAGCGCGGTTAGCCGATCACACGGAGAGCGAGGTCGAGGCGTCGGCAGAACGGATGGCGTGATGGCACGATCTGCTGTAGCGACTCGCACAACCGCAGTCTGCTTTGTGCAAGACCCCCATTGCAGCACCGGCGCGAGGGGCACGCGGCCTAGACTTTTGGACATCCACAAGTCCGACCTCAGCCCCTTTTCCAAAGGACCAACTCCGTGAACTCCTCCATCGTCGAACGCCTCCGGAGCACTGGCCGTCTGGACCGCATGTTCATCGACGGCGAGTGGGTGCTGCCCCAGGGGCAGGCTCGCGCCTCTGTCATCGACCCGTCGACCGAGGAACCCGTTGCGGAGATCGCGCTGGGAACTGCGCAGGACGTCGATGCGGCGGTGGCTGCGGCGCGGCGCGCCTTCGTCGCCTGGTCCGTGAGCTCCGTCCGGAGCAGGGTCTTGCTTCTCGACCGTGTCCACGCCCTGATCCTCGAACGAGCAGAGTCGTTCGCCCAGGTGATCTCGCAGGAGATGGGCGCTGCCATCGGCTTTGCGCGCAGCACACAGGTGCCGGTTGCGGCGCAGCACATCCGCGTGGCCCGGGACAATCTGGCCAGCTATCCGTTTCTCACCCATCGGGGGGACGTGGCCATCATGCGCGAGGCCATCGGCGTGTGCGGCCTGATCACTCCCTGGAACTGGCCGCTCTACCAGATCACCGCCAAGGTCGGGCCGGCCTTGGCGGCGGGATGCACGCTGGTCCTGAAGCCCAGCGAACTGTCGCCGCTGAGCGCCCTGCTTTTTGCGCAGGTGATGCAAGACGCCGGCATCCCGCCGGGCGTTTTCAACCTGGTGAGCGGCACTGGGCCGGAGGTCGGCGCCGCGCTGTCGGCGCATCCGGACGTGGACATGATCTCGATCACCGGCTCGACCAGGGCCGGCGTCCTGGTGGCCCAGGCGGCCGCCCCGACGGTGAAGCGCGTGGCTCAGGAACTCGGCGGGAAATCGCCCAACGTGATCCTGCCGGACGCGGACCTGGCGCGAGCCGTGCCAGCAGGTGTGGCGGCCGCCTTGCGCAACGTCGGCCAGTCGTGCAGCGCGCCGACGCGCATGATCGTGCCGCGTGAGCACCTCCAGGAGGTCGAACGCATCGCGCACGAAGCGGCGTCCAGCTTCGTCGTGGGCGATCCGCGCGCCGAGCAGACCACGCACGGCCCTGTGGCGAATCGCGCCCAGTTCAATCGGGTGCAGGAAATGATCGGCATCGGAATCGCCGAAGGCGCGCGGCTCCTTTGCGGCGGCCTCGGCCGGCCCGAGGCCTTGAGCCGCGGTTTCTACTGCCGCCCGACCATCTTCTCCGCGGTGCATCCGCGGATGCAGATCGCGCAAGAGGAGATCTTCGGGCCGGTACTCGCGATCATTCCGTACGACAGCGTCGACGAGGCCGTGGAGATTGCCAACGGCACCGTCTACGGCCTGGGCGCTCACATCCAGGGGCAGGACCTTGCAGCGGCACGCGCCGTCGCGGCGCGCATCCGCTCCGGGCAGGTGCACATCAACTATCCGGCCTGGAGCCCCCATGCACCCTTCGGCGGATACAAGCGCTCGGGGAACGGCCGCGAATACGGCATCGAAGGTCTCGAGGAATACCTGGAAACCAAAGCCATTCTTGGCTTCGAGGAAAGCAGCGAAAGCGTCCAGGCTTGAATCGACGAGCGAGATTCATCATGTCCCCTCCGCTGCACCATCTCAACACTTCCTCCAAGCCGCCGGCCTCCGCTGACGTCGTCGTGATCGGCGGCGGCATCATCGGCGTCTTTACCGCCTACTACCTGGCCAAGCGCGGTGTATCGGTCGCCCTGGTCGAAAAGGGAAGGATCGGCGCCGAGCAATCGAGCCGCAACTGGGGCTGGTGCCGGCAGCAGAACCGGGACGCTCGCGAACTGCCGATGGCGAGCAAGAGCCTTGATCTCTGGGAACGGTTTGCCGCCGAAAGCGGGGAAGACACGGGCTTCCATCGCTGCGGGCTCCTGTATCTCAGCAACGACGAGGCCGAGCTGTCCCGTTGGTCCAACTGGCGCGATTTTGCGAAGACCGCCGGAGTGGCGACCTACGTGCTCGGCAGCCGCGAGGCCGCCGAGCGCCGCCGCGCGACCCGCCGCGCCGGGGAATGCGGCGTGTTGTCGCCCACCGCCCGCACCGCGGATCCAGGCAAGGCTGCGCCCCCCCTGGG
>NZ_JBGLYN010000129.1:0-3670 GCF_047304045.1 Variovorax sp. Varisp85 | reverse complement strand
GCCCCGCCTCCGCCGCGGCCCCAGGCGATCCGCGAGCCGAAGCCCACGCCGGCGCCCCAGGCGCCCGTTGGCACCACGGAACCACCGCCTCCGGCAACGCCGCCGGCACCTCCCGCTCCGCCGACGCCGCCCGCGCCACCACCTGCGCCCCCTGCGCCTCCAGCCGTGCAGATGCCCTCGAGCAACGCCGACTACCTTCAAAACCCCAAGGCAACCTACCCCGCCATGAGCAAGCGGCTCGGCGAGCAGGGCAAGGTCATCGTGCGGGTGCTCGTCGGCGTCGACGGCCTGCCCAAGAGTGCCGAGGTCAAGAAATCCAGCGGTTTCGATCGCCTCGACGAAGCCGCGGTCGAATACATCATGAAATGCCGCTTCGTGCCCGGCAAGATCAACGGCGTGGTGCAGGCCATGTCCTATGACGCCCCCGTCAACTACGTCCTGAACTAATTTTTCTCTGGAGCAACTTCGTATGGATTCCCAATTTGGCCTGATGAACGTCTGGCATCAGGGCGACTTCGTCACCAAGGCCGTCGCGGTACTGTTGATCGGCATGTCGCTCGCGTCGTGGATCGTCATCATCGTCAAGGCGCTCGACGTCATCAAATACAAGCGCCTCGCCAAGCATTCGCAGGACTTCTGGCACAGCGAAGACTTCGCCACCGCGCTGAACAAGCTCGGCAAGGACGATAGCAACCCGTTCCGTGCGCTGGCCCTCGAAGGCCGAGAGGCAGCAGCGCACCACCGCAACACCAAGGCCCATCTGCATGACGCGCTCGACGTGAGCGACTGGATCACGCGCGCCCTGCGCAACGGCATCGACGCCTTCACTGCCCGCCTGCAGACCGGCCTGGCCGTGCTGGCATCGGTTGGCTCGACCGCCCCCTTCATCGGCCTGTTCGGCACGGTCTGGGGCATCTATCACGCGCTCATGAGCATCAGCTCGGTCGGCCAGGCAACCATCGACAAGGTGGCCGGCCCGATCGGTGAGGCGCTGATCATGACGGCCCTGGGCCTGGCCGTGGCCATCCCCGCGGTGCTGGGCTACAACGCCCTGGTGCGCGGCAACAAGTTCGTGCTGACCAAGCTCAACGCCTTCGCGCACGACCTGCATGCCTACTTCGTGACCGGCGCTCGCGTTCAAAGCGGCAGCGAGGCCGTCGTGGTTCCGCTCAAGAAGGGCTGAGTGCCATGGCCTTCGGTACACAAGACGAACCCGATGAGGTGATGAACGAGATCAACATGACACCGCTGGTCGACGTCATGCTGGTGCTCCTCATCATCTTCATCATCACCGTGCCGGTGATGAAGCACGCGGTCAACATCGACCTGCCGCGCGCCAGCAGCGAACCCGAACAGCCGAAGCCGCAGAACATCCTGTTCAGCGTGACGGCCGATGGCTCGTACTACTGGAACGAACAGAAGATCGACGACAGCGAGTTGCCCAACCGCCTCGCCGCCGAAGCCGCCAAGGAACCGCAGCCCGAGCTGCACATCCGCGGCGACAAGGCCGTGCGCTACGAGCGCGTGGCCAAGGCGATGTCGGAGGCCCGCGAAGCCGGCGTGCGCAAGATCGGCTTCATCACGGAGCCTGAAGCGAAGTGATCTGACATCGCAAGCCAAAAAAGTCGATCGCGACGATTGACTTTTTATTGCGAATCATTATCATTAACTCATCGCTTCGATAGGGAAACTCAGATGCCAGCCACACCGAATGCCTTTTCTGTCCTGAACCATCCTTCGCTCGACCAGTCGGGTGGCGGCCATGCGTCCATCCAGGCAATGCGTCCGGCGCCAGTGGTCGAGAGCACCGAACTTCTGAAGGGAAGCAAGACCGTGGGCATCATGCACAACGGCTCCCTCTACCGGCTTCAAGCCACCAAACTCGGCAAGCTGATCCTGACCAAGTAGGTCGTCCAGTCCGCCCTTCGCGCAAGTTTCATCGTGGGGCGACTCGAGGAGATTCATCTCCGAAGGGTCGTTTTTTGCTAGCCAACGGTTCGCCGACTAGCCAAGCTTTTTTTCACGCTGAAGCACCCAAAAGAAAACGCCGACCTCGAAGTCGGCGTTTTGCTTTGTGCAGAAGAAAAACTCAGAGGCCGAGGGCGGCGATGCCCGCCTTGGCGATCTGCGCGTCTTCGTTCGACTTCACGCCGCTCACGCCGACGGCGCCGATCACGTGGCCGTCCTTGACGATCGGCACGCCGCCTTCGAGCAGGCCCTGCACTTCAGGCGCCGTCAGGAACGCCGTGCGGCCGCCGTTGATGATGTCTTCATAGACCTTGCTTTCGCGCCGGCCCATGGCTGCCGTGTGGGCCTTGGCAGGCGCAATGTGCGAAGACAATGCCGCGGCGCCATCCAGCCGCTGCAGCCAGAGCAGGTTGCCTGCGTCGTCGGAGATGGCGATGGTCACCGCCCAGTTGTTCTTGAGGGCCTCGGCTTCGGCCGCTGCGGCCACGGCCTTGACGTCGGCGAGTTCGAGGAATGACTTGGTCTTCATGATGGGCTCTGGTTTCGTGAAAACCCGACAGCATAACGGCCATGCGGCCAGGGGTGTCTTCAGGGCTTGGGAACACCCCGCATACGGTCTTTTCGACACCCCCTCTTGCAGCCCCCTAGAATGCGCCCAAACTGCGTCACTGCAGCAACCACAGGAGCTCCGGCCATGAACGACCGCGTCACCACCCTAGACACTTCCGCTGGCTATGGCCAGCCGTTGGCGCAGGCTGAACGCCAGCGCGTGCTGCGCAACACCTACTGGCTTCTCGCGCTGAGCATGCTGCCCACCGTGTTGGGCGCATGGATCGGCGTCAGCACCGGCATCACCCGCTCGCTCACGGGTGGGCTGGGCCTCATGGTTTTCCTCGGCGGCGCGTTCGGCTTCATGTTCGCCATCGAGAAGACCAAGAACTCCGCCGCCGGCGTGCCCGTGCTGCTGGGCTTCACCTTCTTCATGGGCCTGATGCTGTCGCGCCTGATCGCGATGGTGCTGGGCTTCAAGAACGGCTCCGAACTCGTCATGACGGCCTTCGGCGGCACCGCCGGCGTGTTCCTCGTGATGGCCTCGCTGGCAACGATCATCAAGCGCGACCTGTCGGGCATGGGCAAGTTCCTGTTCGTCGGCGCGCTGGTGCTGATGTTCGGCGCGATCATCAACGTGTTCGTCGGTTCGACCACGGGCATGCTGGTCATCTCGGTGGCCGCCATCGGCATCTTCTCGGCCTACATGCTCTATGACCTGAAGCAGATCATGGACGGCGGCGAAACCAACTACATCAGCGCCACGCTCGCGCTGTACCTCGACCTGTTCAATGTGTTCCAGAGCCTGCTGGCGCTGCTGGGCATCTTCGGCGGCGAACGCGATTGAGCGAATCACGCGCAGCAAGAAAAAGGGCCCGGAAGGGCCCTTTTTTCATTCCAGCTCGAAGACTGCAATCGACTCGACGTGCGCGGTGTGCGGGAACATGTTGACCACCCCCGCGAAGGTGCAGCGGTAGCCCGCCTGGTGCACCAGCAAGCCGGCATCGCGCGCAAGCGTCGACGGATTGCAGCTCACGTACACGATGCGCTTCGGCGGTGTCCAGCCATCGGTTCGCAGCTCGGGCTGCTGATGAAGGTCGGCCATGGCCTTGGCCAGGGGGCGGGCGCCGGCGCGCGGCGGCGCGGCCCGCCC
>NZ_JBGLYN010000128.1:0-4684 GCF_047304045.1 Variovorax sp. Varisp85 | reverse complement strand
CCCCCCCCCCCCCCCCCCCCCGCCCGCCCCCCCCCAACGGCAACGCGTTCAACGCGCAACGGTTTCGAGGAACACGAAGTCCGCGATCAGCCGCTCGCCGTTCTTGCTCGCCGCCAGCGCCTCGCGCAGCCGCAGCAGGTAGGCCGAGGCCAGCTCGAAAGGCGGCCGGCCGGATGTTTCTGTAAAAGGCGTCGGCGACGAGAGCACCGTGATCAGCACGCTGCCGAAGGGCGGGCTCACCAGCCAGCTCGAAGGGACGTCGCGGCCCAGCTCCAGCGTCTCGCCGGCCCGCAGCCGCGTGGGCGCCTGTCCGGCGTTGAGGTGCATGACCGAGCCGTCGGCGGTGTAGTAGTCGACCCAGATGTAGCTGTCGTGGCGCGGCGCCACCACCCGCACGCGCACGCCGTCGCCCTCGCGCAGGTCGCCTTCGCGGGCCGAAGGTGCATCCACCTCCAGCCCGTAGGCCTTCTCGCGGTTGCGCGCCTGGTAGGGCTTGAGGATGGCGAACACCTCGCAGTGGGGCCACACGCGCAGGCCGACGTCGAAGCGCGGCGCCTGCACGCCGGGAATCGCGCTCACTTCGCTCTTGACGCGCGGCAGGTCGCCGGGCACCGAGACGAAGCCGGTGACGTGCGTGCGGCCCTCGGGGTCGATGCCGGCCGTGAGGTCGGCGCAGGCGAAAGTCTGCAGATGCTGCTCCACGCGCTGGCCCGGGCCCGCGGCGGTGGCCGGCGGCCCGGTGGACCACAGCCACAGCAGGTAGAGCAGCGGCAGCATCAGCGCCAGCGCGGCACTGCTGTGCAACAGCGTGCGGTCGCGCCGGCGCGTGTCGCCGGGGCCGCGCGGGTCGGGCACGTCATGGGGTTGCGGCGCGACGCGGTCCTGCACCGGGCTGCCGGTGGACAGCGGGCGCAGCTGAAGCTGCCGGCCGTGCAGTTCCTTGAGCTTGCCGAGCTCGCCGTGGTCGCCATCCTCGAAGTAGTACTGGCCCTTGAAGCCGAGCACCAGCGCATGCCAGTACACCTCGCGCACGGGGTCGTCCTGTGGGGTCAGGGCAGACAGGTGATGGAAGAACTCGCTGTGCGCGTTGTTGGAGTTGAAGAGCTGCACCTGCAGCGGGGCTGCGCCAGCCGTGTTGACCGCAGCGGTTGCGCCGGGATGGCGCGCGAGGATTTCGTCGATCCAGGCCACCATTGCGAAGGTTGCCGATTCGATCTGCGCTGCGGGCGTGCCGAAGGCCTCGGCGGCGGCGCGGGCCGCATCGAGCAGCTGGCGGGCCTGCTGCTGTGCGGTCTCGTGCGGCGGCAGCAGCGGCGGCGCGCCGGCCGCGATCGATGCATCCAGCGCGAGACCGAACGAGATGAAGCTGGAGAAGCAGTCGAGAAGGCGAGCCATGCGTGGGCTCGCTCAGCCATGCGTTGCGAAGGATGCCTTGCGCCGGAGTCTGCTGCGATGGCACATGCCCATGTCCCCGGTTTCTTCGAGTAGGCGTTCATTCTTTCAAATGGCTCTCGCCCCGCGCCATACCGCTTGGGGTCTATGCCGTTGGTGGGGCCGCCGCCCTTGCTGCACGGGGCATTCGCCGGTATCTTCAGCGCCTGCAATTCACTGCACGCTGGGACACGGGAAAAAGCATCATGAAAATCCTGATCGCCGACGACCACCGGCTCGTCATCGAGGCGGTCAAAGCCAAGTTGTCGGAGCTGGAGCCTGGCATCGAATTCGTTTTGGCGATGAGCGTCGACGAATTGCTTGCCGGAGCCACCGATGATCTCGACCTGGCCCTGATCGACCTCAACATGCCCGGCGCCGACGGCCAGGCCCACATCGACGAAATCCGCCGCCGCCATCCGGCCGTGCCGCTGATCGTTCTGTCGGGCTACGAAGACCCGGCCATCATGCGCAGCGCGCTCGAGCGCGGCGTGCTCGGCTTCATTCCGAAGGCCTACTCGCCCGAGGTCATGCTCTCGGCCGTGCGGTTGGTGCTGGCCGGCGGCGTGTACGTGCCGCCGATGATGCTGGCTGCGCTGCCGCCCGGCATCGTGGCCGGCGTGGCGCCGCAGGCCGGCGCCGAGGCGCTGGTGCGCAGCGGCAATGGCGGCGCTGGCAGCCAGACGCTGGAGCACCTGCGCAACGTGCTGACGGAGCGGCAGGTCGAGGTGCTGCAGTTGCTGTCGCAAGGCAAGCCCAACAAGCTGATCGGGCGCAGCCTCGGCATCAGCGAGGGCACCGTGAAGATCCACCTTGCGGCGATCTTCCGCGCGCTGAATGTGCGCAACCGCACCGAGGCAGTGGTGGCGGCGCAGGCGCTGACCGAAGCGCAGCAGGCCTGAGCCCGCACGCGCGTGGCGTTCAGCGCTTGGCGAACACGCCGTTCCAGGCGAACACGGAGTTCGGCGCATTCACGCGCATTGGCGTGACGGCGGAGATTTGCGGGGTCTGTCTCTTCGTCGGCGCTTCGTGCTCGACGCGCACGCCCTTGGCGAGTTGCTCTTCGACCAGGCTCTGCAGCGTGACGGAGCCCAGAAACTCCATGACATGGTGCTTGGCGGAGGCCCACAGCGCGTCGGTCGAATAGCAGCCCTTGCCAGCGGTGTCCTTCCTTGGCGAGGCCTCGGTGTCCGCCACGGGCTGGCCATCGACCGAGGCAAGGATGTCAGCCACGGTGATTTCGGAAGCCCTGCGCGTCAATGTGTAGCCGCCTCCAGGGCCGCGCGTTGCCTTGATCAGCGCATGCTGGCGCAGCTTGCTGAAGAGCAACTCCAGCGAAGAACGGGCAATGTGTTGCCGCTGGCTGATCGACGCCAATGGCACGGGGCCGTCCCGCTCGCGCATCGCGACATCGATCATGGCCGTCAAGGCGAAGCCGCCCTTCGTCGTGAGACGCATGGAGTGTTCCTCGGTGGTGAGTTTTGCAAACGATGGACGGTAGGTGTGCAAAAGACCGGGAAAAGTTTCCGACGCGTGGCGGCGGCATTTTTTGAAACAATATGCAGAACGCCGTGGGCTCTCGCCGTTGAGGGGGCGGCCGCTTCCGATTTTCTTGTTGCGCTGGGATGTGTTGATGACTTAGGGGGGAAGTCCTTGCAGACCCGTTAGACCTCATGCCCATCTGCGTACCCGCTCTTTGTAAGCCTCGTACTCTGCCCCAAATAGAGACGCCAGCACGCGTTCTTCCGGGATGATTTGGAACCGGGTGATGTAAAGCACGTACACGACAACCCACAGTACAGCAAACGGATTCGCCAGAAACACTGCCCACGCCAACAGGGTAAGCAAGAGTCCGACATACATGGGGTTGCGCGTATACCGGTACACGCCTTGGATGACCAACGAGGACGCCAAGCTTGCCTTGATGGGGTTCGCGGTGGTCTTGGCGCGCCGAAACGCAACCATTCCGGCGATGCTGATGCCTTGGCCAATGCACACCAAAACGACGGCGCAGAGCACGCGGGCCGGATAGGGAATCTGCACAAGGCCCGCGATGGCTGGCGTCAGCCACATAAGAAGCGCCAGGACAAGCGCCACGATGGGGGGAGGAACCTTCAGTTCAAGCACGCTCATATTACTCCATGAGGTCTAGCACCCGGCCGTGAACACAGCTGTGATTTCAGCCCAGTCCGAACGTCTTGCGCAGGCCCTTTTCGACCGGGCCAGCGGGCATGAAACGGCGCAACTTGGCCAGGAGGGACGCTTCGCCCTTGGGCGTGTGGCGCATCTTCCACGGACCAAGTGCCGCGCTGACCATCGTCGCCACAACGCCTTCAGGCGTGGGCGCCTTTTGCACGTTGTTCTGGAAGGCTTTGGTGACGATGGCAAGCTCTTTGCTGTAGTCCGGGATTCTGGCAGCAGTCTGAGGCGCGTTGAGATCAAGGTTGGTTTTGGTGAAGGAGGGTTCGACCAGCGACACGCGGATGCCGAATTGGCGTACTTCATGATCCAGTGACTCGGACAGCCCTTCAACAGCGTATTTGGAGGCCGCATACAAGGCCATGTACGGCGAACATAGAAAGCCCACCACCGAGCTGACATTGACGATACGACCGGAACGCTGCTGACGCATGTGCGGCAGCACGGCCTTGATCACGCGCAAGAGGCCGAAAAGGTTGGTTTCGAACAGCGTCTGGGCTTCGGCAATCGAGGTTTCTTCAGTCGCGCCCAGCAGGGTCACTCCCGCATTGTTGACCAGCACATCGATGCGCTTGGCCTGCGCGATGATGGCCTGAATGCCTCGATCAACGGAAACATCGTCGCGGATGTCCATCTCAATGAGCGTGACGCCAGGTATGGCTTGGGCCTTTGCCGTGTTGCGCACGGTGCCGAAGACCCGGCAGCCTTGTTCGGCAAACTTTGTGGCGGCGGCGCACCCGATGCCTGACGACACGCCGGTGACGAGGACAACTTTGGAATTCGACATGGCAGTTCCGTTGTGTAGAGGCAGTGGAGTGAGGAGGATCAGTTGTGTAAGGAGGCAGGTCTGATCGGATTGCGTGCCATGACGATCCACGCTGCGCCGTCGATCATCACCGAACGCTCGCCGGGGAGGCCTGCGAAGACGGCACGAACCGCGGCCGAGGCGCGGGCGCGGATGTCGTCGGGCTGATCAGCGAGCGCGCGCGAAAGCGGGCCGACCTCGAGCGCCATCTTCACCGCGTCGTCGATCGCAGCGTCCCGCGTCCCGCCC
>NZ_JBGLYN010000127.1:0-5630 GCF_047304045.1 Variovorax sp. Varisp85 | reverse complement strand
GGAGTTCTGCTTGCGAGTCGGCAAAGAAAGTCTTCAAAAAGTTTGACTGGTCTTAAAAAACCGGTGCATAATCGAAGGCTTCGCTGAAACGGCTTCAGTGGCTTGTAATGAAAGTTGCGGGTTGCGATGAGGGGCTGGTTGAAAGCAAAAAGGGTTGAAAAAGTTTGGTGAGACTTCAAAAGTCGTGCTAGACTACAAGGCTCCGCTGAAACGGCTTCAGCAGCTTGCAACGAAGGTTGCGGGATGCGAATAAAGAAGTTGTTGAAAGCGAAAAAAGTTTGACGATTCTTTAAAAATCGTGATAGACTACAAGGCTTCGCTGATCGCAGCAAGGCAAAACGAAGCAGGCGAAAGTTGCTTCGGGGTTCGTTAAAAATTTACAGCCGATAAGCGTGGGCGTTTGAAGGTAATTGCGTAAGTTCTTCGGAACAAGTCGCAAGACTTAAAAACGCTCATGAGATAGAAGTGAAGTTCACTTTAATTCTTTTTTTATGAGTTTTGCTTGACTGCGAGGTCAGGCGCAAAAATCAAGATCGAACTATAGAGTTTGATCCTGGCTCAGATTGAACGCTGGCGGCATGCCTTACACATGCAAGTCGAACGGCAGCGCGGGAGCAATCCTGGCGGCGAGTGGCGAACGGGTGAGTAATACATCGGAACGTGCCCAATCGTGGGGGATAACGCAGCGAAAGCTGTGCTAATACCGCATACGATCTACGGATGAAAGCAGGGGATCGCAAGACCTTGCGCGAATGGAGCGGCCGATGGCAGATTAGGTAGTTGGTGAGGTAAAGGCTCACCAAGCCTTCGATCTGTAGCTGGTCTGAGAGGACGACCAGCCACACTGGGACTGAGACACGGCCCAGACTCCTACGGGAGGCAGCAGTGGGGAATTTTGGACAATGGGCGCAAGCCTGATCCAGCCATGCCGCGTGCAGGATGAAGGCCTTCGGGTTGTAAACTGCTTTTGTACGGAACGAAACGGCCTTTTCTAATAAAGAGGGCTAATGACGGTACCGTAAGAATAAGCACCGGCTAACTACGTGCCAGCAGCCGCGGTAATACGTAGGGTGCAAGCGTTAATCGGAATTACTGGGCGTAAAGCGTGCGCAGGCGGTTATGTAAGACAGTTGTGAAATCCCCGGGCTCAACCTGGGAACTGCATCTGTGACTGCATAGCTAGAGTACGGTAGAGGGGGATGGAATTCCGCGTGTAGCAGTGAAATGCGTAGATATGCGGAGGAACACCGATGGCGAAGGCAATCCCCTGGACCTGTACTGACGCTCATGCACGAAAGCGTGGGGAGCAAACAGGATTAGATACCCTGGTAGTCCACGCCCTAAACGATGTCAACTGGTTGTTGGGTCTTCACTGACTCAGTAACGAAGCTAACGCGTGAAGTTGACCGCCTGGGGAGTACGGCCGCAAGGTTGAAACTCAAAGGAATTGACGGGGACCCGCACAAGCGGTGGATGATGTGGTTTAATTCGATGCAACGCGAAAAACCTTACCCACCTTTGACATGTACGGAATTCGCCAGAGATGGCTTAGTGCTCGAAAGAGAACCGTAACACAGGTGCTGCATGGCTGTCGTCAGCTCGTGTCGTGAGATGTTGGGTTAAGTCCCGCAACGAGCGCAACCCTTGTCATTAGTTGCTACATTCAGTTGGGCACTCTAATGAGACTGCCGGTGACAAACCGGAGGAAGGTGGGGATGACGTCAAGTCCTCATGGCCCTTATAGGTGGGGCTACACACGTCATACAATGGCTGGTACAAAGGGTTGCCAACCCGCGAGGGGGAGCTAATCCCATAAAACCAGTCGTAGTCCGGATCGCAGTCTGCAACTCGACTGCGTGAAGTCGGAATCGCTAGTAATCGTGGATCAGAATGTCACGGTGAATACGTTCCCGGGTCTTGTACACACCGCCCGTCACACCATGGGAGCGGGTTCTGCCAGAAGTAGTTAGCTTAACCGCAAGGAGGGCGATTACCACGGCAGGGTTCGTGACTGGGGTGAAGTCGTAACAAGGTAGCCGTATCGGAAGGTGCGGCTGGATCACCTCCTTTCTGGAAACAAGCAATTTAATTTAAACGCCCACACTTATCGGTTGTTGGAAGAAGTCGGTTGTCTTCATTTTTTGAAGATGATTGGCGAATGGGTCTGTAGCTCAGCTGGTTAGAGCACCGTCTTGATAAGGCGGGGGTCGTTGGTTCGAGCCCAACTAGACCCACCAAATCTTCCTGTGACGCGTTTGGAACATTGAAGTGTTCACGGGGGATTAGCTCAGCTGGGAGAGCACCTGCTTTGCAAGCAGGGGGTCGTCGGTTCGATCCCGTCATCCTCCACCAATAACGATACTTAATTCAACACCAAAGCGGCTTCGTGTGAAAGCATGAGGCTTCTTTGTTGTTGATCAAGATCTCTTGATCAATCGGCTGTTCTTTAAAAATTCATAGAGTCGAATCAGCGCTGCTGATGGAAACTGCACATTCGTAAAGGTTTAGTGCAGACCGTGCCATCAGCAGCATAGAATTTTTGATTGCGTCAAAAGAAACTTCAATTTCGAGTCAAATCGAATTTTGAATGTAACGGCATAACGCGCCAGGTGAAAGACCTGGTAATTCCTTGAAACGATTTTGGATCTCTGCAAAGAGAGCTCAAAGTTATAGGGTCAAGTGAATAAGAGCACGTGGTGGATGCCTTGGCAATGATAGGCGACGAAGGACGTGATAGCCTGCGATAAGCTTCGGGGAGCTGGCAAATTAGCTTTGATCCGGAGATTTCCGAATGGGGAAACCCACCTGCAAAGGTATCGCATGATGAATACATAGTCATGCGAGGCGAACCGGGTGAACTGAAACATCTCAGTAGCTCGAGGAAAAGACATCAACCGAGATTCCGAAAGTAGTGGCGAGCGAAATCGGAGAAGCCTGTTAGTGATAGCACAAGACATAACGGAACAGCTTGGAAAGGCTGGCCATAGCGGGTGATAGCCCCGTACGTGAAATGACCTGTGTGGTACTGAGCTAACGACAAGTAGGGCGGGACACGAGAAATCCTGTCTGAATATGGGGGGACCATCCTCCAAGGCTAAATACTCATCATTGACCGATAGTGAACTAGTACCGTGAGGGAAAGGCGAAAAGAACCCCGGGAGGGGAGTGAAATAGATCCTGAAACCGCGTGCTTACAAAAAGTAGGAGCCTCGTAAGGGGTGACTGCGTACCTTTTGTATAATGGGTCAGCGACTTACATTCAGTGGCAAGGTTAACCGAATAGGGAAGCCGTAGAGAAATCGAGTCCGAATAGGGCGATCAGTCGCTGGGTGTAGACCCGAAACCAAGTGATCTATCCATGGCCAGGATGAAGGTGCCGTAACAGGTACTGGAGGTCCGAACCGACTAGTGTTGCAAAACTAGCGGATGAGCTGTGGATAGGGGTGAAAGGCTAAACAAACTTGGAAATAGCTGGTTCTCTCCGAAAACTATTTAGGTAGTGCCTCAAGTATTACCATCGGGGGTAGAGCACTGTTTTGGCTAGGGGGTCATGGCGACTTACCAAACCAAGGCAAACTCCGAATACCGATGAGTACAGCTTGGGAGACAGAGCACCGGGTGCTAACGTCCGGACTCAAGAGGGAAACAACCCAGACCGCCAGCTAAGGTCCCTAAAATTGGCTAAGTGGGAAACGAAGTGGGAAGGCTAAAACAGTCAGGATGTTGGCTTAGAAGCAGCCATCATTTAAAGAAAGCGTAATAGCTCACTGATCGAGTCGTCCTGCGCGGAAGATGTAACGGGGCTAAGCCAGTTACCGAAGCTGCGGATTTGCAATTTATTGCAAGTGGTAGGAGAGCGTTCTGTAAGCCTGTGAAGGTGCGTTGTAAAGCGTGCTGGAGGTATCAGAAGTGCGAATGCTGACATGAGTAGCGTTAAAGGGGGTGAAAAGCCCCCTCGCCGTAAGCGCAAGGTTTTCTACGCAACGTTCATCGGCGTAGAGTGAGTCGGCCCCTAAGGCGAGGCAGAGATGCGTAGCTGATGGGAAACAGGTCAATATTCCTGTACCGATTGTTAGTGCGATGTGGGGACGGATCTTAATAGGTCATCCAGTTATTGGATTATTCTGGTTTAGTTGGATGTAGGCGTGCATTAGGCAAATCCGGTGCACATATACCGAGGCCAACGATCGAGCGGACTTGTCCGTGAAGTGACTGAACGAGGTTCCAGGAAAAGCCACTAAGCTTCAGCTAACAACGACCGTACCGCAAACCGACACTGGTGCGCGAGATGAGTATTCTAAGGCGCTTGAGAGAACTCAGGAGAAGGAACTCGGCAAATTGACACCGTAACTTCGGAAGAAGGTGTGCCCTATTAGTGTGTAGTGAACAACGAAGCATGAATGGGTTGCAAAAAATCGGTGGCTGCGACTGTTTATTAAAAACACAGCACTCTGCAAACACGAAAGTGGACGTATAGGGTGTGACGCCTGCCCGGTGCTGGAAGATTAAATGATGGGGTGCAAGCTCTTGATTGAAGTCCCAGTAAACGGCGGCCGTAACTATAACGGTCCTAAGGTAGCGAAATTCCTTGTCGGGTAAGTTCCGACCTGCACGAATGGCGTAACGATGGCCACACTGTCTCCTCCTGAGACTCAGCGAAGTTGAAATGTTTGTGATGATGCAATCTCCCCGCGGAAAGACGGAAAGACCCCATGAACCTTTACTGTAGCTTTGTATTGGACTTTGAACAGATCTGTGTAGGATAGGTGGGAGGCTTTGAAGCAGGGTCGCTAGATCTTGTGGAGCCAACGTTGAAATACCACCCTGGTGTGTTTGAGGTTCTAACCTAGGTCCATTATCTGGATCGGGGACAGTGCATGGTAGGCAGTTTGACTGGGGCGGTCTCCTCCCAAAGCGTAACGGAGGAGTTCGAAGGTACGCTAGTTACGGTCGGACATCGTGACGATAGTGCAATGGCATAAGCGTGCTTAACTGCGAGACTGACAAGTCGAGCAGATGCGAAAGCAGGACATAGTGATCCGGTGGTTCTGTATGGAAGGGCCATCGCTCAACGGATAAAAGGTACTCTGGGGATAACAGGCTGATACCGCCCAAGAGTTCATATCGACGGCGGTGTTTGGCACCTCGATGTCGGCTCATCTCATCCTGGGGCTGTAGCCGGTCCCAAGGGTATGGCTGTTCGCCATTTAAAGAGGTACGTGAGCTGGGTTTAAAACGTCGTGAGACAGTTTGGTCCCTATCTTCCGTGGGCGCTGCAGATTTGAGGAAGCCTGCTCCTAGTACGAGAGGACCGGAGTGGACACACCTCTGGTGTATCGGTTGTCACGCCAGTGGCATTGCCGAGTAGCTAAGTGTGGAAGAGATAACCGCTGAAAGCATCTAAGCGGGAAACTCGTTTCAAGATGAGATCTGCCGGGGCCTTGAGCCCCCTGAAGAGTCGTTCAAGACCAGGACGTTGATAGGTCAGGTGTGGAAGCGCAGTAATGCGTTAAGCTAACTGATACTAATTGCTCGTGCGGCTTGACCCTATAACTTTGATCAATCCGATCAAGGTGTTATGCCAAGTTGACGCATTCAAAATAATTCGCCACAAGCTGATTCCAAACTCT
>NZ_JBGLYN010000126.1:0-5656 GCF_047304045.1 Variovorax sp. Varisp85 | reverse complement strand
CCCGTTTCTCGCCGACCAAGCTGCATTCCGCAGTGCGGTCATTTCCCCAACCGTCAATTCCAGGAGGTCATTCATGAATTTGACGATCAGCGGTCATCACCTCGACGTCACACCTGCCTTGCGCACCTACGTCACGAGCAAGCTGGACCGGATCACCCGACATTTCGACCAGCTCGTCGATGTGAAGGTGATCCTCACGGTGGAAAAGCAAAAGGAAAAGGAACGCCGCCAAAGGGCGGAATGCAACATCCACGTCAAGGGCAATGACATGTTCGCGGAATCGAGCCACGCTGATCTCTACGCCGCGGTCGATGAACTGGTCGACAAGCTCGACCGCCAGGTGGTGCGCCACAAGGACCGCCTGCAGGACCACCATCACGCCGCGCCCAAGCGCGTGATGTAGGAGGAGCCCTCGGGCTCGCATCCAAGGCCGCCTTCGGGCGGCTTTTTGTTTTCCGACTGCGGCGGTGGGGCTTTGGCAAGCTTCCAGAGGGCGCGCGAGGCCTCTGGGCAACATGTAGACAGAAAGTAAATAGGGGGACTGGGGGTTTTTACCAAGCGGGTGCATAATCGCCCCCCGCCCTGCACCCACCATGAATCGCCTCGCGTCCATCCTGCCGCCCGCTCAAGTGCTTGTGAGCGTTGACGCTACCAGCAAGAAACGTGCTTTCGAAGAAGCCGGCCTGCTGTTCGAAAGCCTTCACGGTCTGGGCCGTGCCCTCATCACCGACAGCCTGTTTGCGCGCGAGCGCCTCGGTTCCACCGGTCTGGGCCATGGCGTGGCCATTCCGCATGGCCGCATCAAGGGCCTCAAGGCGCCGATGGCGGCCGTGTTCCAGCTGGCCAATCCCATCGGCTTCGACGCACCCGACGAGCAGCCCGTCGCGCTGCTGATCTTCCTGCTGGTGCCCGAAGCGGCCACGCAGAAGCACCTCGAAATCCTCTCTGAAATCGCCGAACTGCTGAGCGATGCCAGCCTGCGCGAACAGATCAAGTCCAGCACCGACGCGTCCGTCCTCCACGGCCTGATCGCTGGCTGGCAATCCACGCAAGTCGCCTGACCTGTGGCTCGCCCCCAGGCTTCGCGCACTTCGTGTCGCTTCGCCAACCCCCTACCGGGGGCAATACCAGCGGCCCGGCAAAGCCGGTTCCGCGGTATTCTGGCCTGCCCCAACTCTGGTGCGTGAGCGCCGTCTCCTGAACGCATGAAGCCGACCGTCATCAGCGCCGATGCCATGTTCGAGGAGTTCCGCGGGTCGCTCCGCTGGGAATGGCTCGCAGGGCTCGGCGCTTCAGAACGCCAGTTCGACTCCGAAGTCATCAGCCGGGCCCAATCGGCGGCCGACCTCGTCGGCTACCTCAACTACATCCACCCCTACCGCGTGCAGATCCTCGGCGCCCGCGAGGTGGCCTATCTGACGCGCGGCAGCGAGGAGGACTGCGCCCGGCGCATCGCCCGCATCGTCACGCTGGAGCCCCCGATGCTGGTGCTGGCCGACGGCCAGGCCGCGCCGGACGAACTGCTGTCGATCTGCGAACGCGCCCAGCTGCCGCTGTTCGCCACGCGCGAGTCGTCGGCCTTCGTGATCGACCTGCTGCGCGCCTACCTGTCCAAGCACTTTGCCGAGCGCACCTCGATGCACGGTGTGTTCATGGACATCCTGGGCATGGGCGTGATGATCACGGGCGAATCGGGCCTGGGCAAGAGCGAGCTCGGGCTGGAGCTGATCTCGCGCGGCAACGGCCTCGTGGCCGACGATGCGGTCGATCTTTTCCGCATCAACCAGAACACCATCGAAGGGCGCTGCCCCGACCTGCTGCTGAACCTGCTGGAAGTGCGCGGCATCGGCCTGCTGGACATCCGCGCGATCTTCGGCGAGACGGCGGTGCGCCGGAAGATGCGGCTCAAGCTCATCGTGCACCTCGTGCGGCGCGACAGCTTCGAGCGCGACTACGAGCGCATGCCATCGGCGCCGCTCACGCAGGACGTGCTGGGCATTCCGGTGCGCAAGGTCATCATCCAGGTGGTGGCGGGGCGCAATATCGCCGTGCTGGTGGAGGCGGCGGTGCGCAACTCGATCCTGCAGCTGCGCGGCATCGACACCTATGCCGACTTCGTGGCGCGCCACCACAAGGCGATGGAAAACGGCCGCGAAGGGGACTGACCGGTTGGGGGTATGCGGCCGCCGCCGGGCCGCCCCAAGGCGGGCCGCGCCTCCCCCTCGGGGGGGAGTTACACGCAGCGAAGCGCAGTGAAAAGCCGGGGGGTCAACGTTTCTTGGCGCAGTCCCCGCAAAGGCCGTACAGCGACATGGCATGGTCCTGCAGGATCCAGTCCTTGTCCTTGGCGATCATCTGCTGGCGGCGTTCGATCTCGGCGTCGTAGAACTCCTCGACCTTGCCGCACGAGGTGCAGATCAGGTGGTCGTGGTGCGTGCCTTCGTTCAGTTCGTAGACCGCCTTGCCGCTTTCGAAATGGCTGCGCTCGAGGATGCCGGCCTGCTCGAACTGCGTGAGCACGCGGTAGACGGTGGCCAGGCCGATGTCGGAGTGTTCGTTCAGCAGCACGCGGAACACGTCTTCCGCCGTCATGTGCCGTTGGCTGCCGGTCTGGAAGATCTCGAGGATCTTCAGGCGTGGCAAAGTGGCCTTGAGGCCGGTATTCTTGAGTTCGTCGATGTTGGCCATGTGATTCCTGCGCCCTGGGCTGCGGCAAAGGCCCTGAAAAGGGCCAGCCGCTACAATGGCCGATCATATCGCTACCCCCCTTTTTCCTCCCATGCCTGCCATTCTCCAACGCCGTCCCTGGCTGCTGGTTGCTGCCGTTGCTGCAACGCTCTGCCTTGGTGCCTGCAGCGGTTTCAGCGATCGCACGCGTGGCGCGCTGGCCGCCGTCACTCCGTACAAAGTCGAAGTGGTGCAGGGCAATTTCGTGTCGAAGGAACAGGTCGCGGCGCTCAAGCCGGGCATGTCGCGCCAGCAGGTGCGTGAAATCCTCGGCACCTCGCTGTTGAACGACGTGTTCCACGCCAATCGCTGGGACTACGTGTTCACCATTCGCCGCCAGGGCGTGGACCCGCAGGAACGCCACCTGACCGTGTTCTTCAACGGCGAACTGCTCGACCGCTTCGAGGGCGACGAGATGCCCAGCGAGGAAGAGTTCGTCGCCACGCTCGACACCCGCAAGAAGTCCGGCAAGGTGCCCACGCTCGAGGCCTCGGAAGACGAGCTCAAGAAATTCGCACCCTCCAAGGACGAGAAAAAAACCGACTCCGCCGCGGGCGCATCGGCCTCCCTGCCGCCGCTGCCGGCTGCCTATCCTCCGCTCGAAGCCGCGCGCTGAGCGCGGCGCGAGCAGCATCGGCAGCGGGCGGCGCCCGCCGAGCCAGGCGGCGTCCGTCCCGTGTGCATGCATGCCATTGGCCGTTTCGAAATCCTCGAAGACTGAATCCGCGTGACTGAATCCAACTCCACTCCTGCCAATTCCACTCCCGCGCCACGCCGCATCGCCGTCGCGGGAGCATCCGGCCGCATGGGCCACATGCTGATCGAGGCGGTGCGCAATGCGCCTGACCTGCGCCTGGCCGGCGCGCTCGACATTGCCGGCAGCCCGGCACTCGGCACCGATGCCGGCGCCTTCCTGGGCTTCGAGAGCGGCGTGTCCATCGTGTCCGAACTGCGCGCAGGCCTGAAGGACGCGCAGGTGCTCATCGACTTCACCCGCCCCGAAGGCACGCTCGCGCACCTCGCGGCATGCCGCGAGCTCGGGGTGCAGGCGGTCATCGGCACCACCGGCTTCAGCGACGCGCAGAAGGCCGAGATCGCCGAGATCGCGAAAGACATCGCGATCATGATGGCGCCCAACATGAGCGTGGGCGTCAACGTCACCTTCAAGCTGCTCGAAATGGCGGCCAAGGCCATGTCGACCGGCTACGACATCGAGATCATCGAGGCGCACCACCGCCACAAGGTCGATGCGCCCTCGGGCACCGCGCTCAAGATGGGCGAAGTCATCGCCGATGCGCTGGGCCGCGACCTCAAGGACTGCGCCGTGTACGCCCGCGAAGGCATCACCGGCGAGCGCGATCCCTCCACCATCGGCTTCTCGGCCATCCGCGGCGGCGACATCGTGGGTGACCACACCGTGCTGTTCGCGGGCACCGGCGAGCGCATCGAGATCACCCACAAGTCGTCGAGCCGCGTCACCTACGCGCAGGGCAGCCTGCGCGCGGTGCGCTTCCTGGAGGGGCAGCGCGCCGGCCTGTTCGACATGTACGACGTGCTGGGCCTGCGCTAGCTCAAGGGACATCGATGAGCGTGCTCGAACTGCTGACCCATGGCGACGGCGTCAGCCGTTCGGTGGCGGCGCTGCTGCTGGCGATGTCGGTCGCGAGCTGGGTCATCATTCTCTGGAAGGCGTGGCTGCTGCGCGGCGGCACGCGCGATGTGCTGCGCAGCATCGCGGCGTTCTGGCAGTCGTCCACGCTGGCCGACGCAGAGCAGAAGCTCAAGGCCTTCGACCGCGCGACGCTCGTGTCGCCTGCCGTGTCGGCCATCAAGAGCGTGGCCGCCGGTGCGCCGGCCGGCACGCTGGGCGCCACGGTCGACCGCAACCAGCGGCTCACGCGCGTTCTGCGCGACGCCCTGCACGGCGCGCTGCGCCGGCTGCAGGCGGGGCAGATTCTGCTCGCCACGGTTGGCGCTACGGCGCCCTTCGTCGGATTGCTGGGCACGGTCTGGGGCATCTACGGCGCGTTGACGGGCATTGCCGGCCAGACCGGCGGCTTCACCATCGACAAGGTGGCAGGCCCGGTCGGCGAGGCGCTCATCATGACGGCCTTCGGCCTCGCCGTGGCCATTCCGGCCGTGCTGGCCTACAACGTCTTCGGCCGCGTCATCGGCCGCATCGAAGCCGAGCTCGAAGGCTTCGCGCACGACCTGCTGGGCAGCTTCGGTGAGGCGGCCGGGCCCGCGGCACCGCCGCCGGCGCGGCCGATGCCGGTCTAGGGAGCGCACGCGCCATGGCCTTCGGTCGCACTTCACTGGGCAGCAGCGCCGCAGGTGGCGGGCGGGCCATGGGCGCCGGTGCGCAGCGGCCGCTGTCCGACATCAACGTGACGCCCCTGGTCGACGTGATGCTGGTGCTGCTGGTGATCTTCATCATCACCGCGCCGCTGATGGCCAGCTCGATCAAGCTCGACCTGCCGCAGACCGATGCGGGCCAGCCCAACGACACGCCCAAGTTCGTGAGCCTGTCGGTCGACGCCTCGGGCAAGGTCTTCTTCAACGACAAGGCTGTGACCGACGAGGAACTGGCGCAGCAGCTCGAAAAGGCCGCCGCCGACAGCAAGGACACCGAGGTGCAGCTGCGCGCCGATCAGGCCGTGCCCTATGGCAAGGTGGTGGCGCTGATGGGCATCGCGAACAAGGCAGGGCTGAGCCGCATCGGATTCGTGACCGAGGCAGAGCCGGCAGGCGAGAAGAAGCCGCGCTGACCCTGTCTTGCTCCTTCCCCATCTGGTGGAAGGCTGGGATGGGGGCTCGGCGGCATCGGCGGCTGCGCGGCGGTGGAGGCCGTCCGGGGGCGGGGGCGCCCGCCCCCCCCCGCCGCGGCGGCCGCCCGCTCCGGGCAGGGGTGCCAGACCGCCACGGAGGG
>NZ_JBGLYN010000125.1:0-5683 GCF_047304045.1 Variovorax sp. Varisp85 | reverse complement strand
TTCGCCACGCCCGCCGGCAGCGCGACATGGCCGCCCGTGCCCGTGAGGCCGACGGCGTTGCCCCGGCGTCCGGCGGTGCCGGCCGCGCCCCCCCGCCGCGCGCGGGGGGGGGCCCCCCCCGGGGGGGGGGGGGGCGGGGGGGGGGGGGGGCCGCGGCGCCGCCCGCGGGGGGGGCCCCGCGTCGAGCTCGACGCCCAGGTCGGTGAGGCCGCCCTTGTAGCGGGCAGCCGCCAGCACCAGCGCGTCGCGGCCGCGGCGCTCGCGCTCGGCCAGTTCGGTCTGCCGCTGCCGCTCGGCGGCGTAGGCGGTGAGCGCCGAGTCGATCTCGTGCCAGGCCTTGAGCACGGTCTGCTGAAAGGCCACGGCCGCTTCCTGCTGCTGCAGCTCGCGCAGTTCGACGGTGCCGCGGCGGCGTCCGTTGTCGAAGATCGGCAGGCTGATCGACGGGCCCACGTGCCATTGCCGGCTGCCCCATTCGCCGAAACGCTCGCTGCCCACCGATTCGTAGCCGAAGCCGGCGCCCAGCGTCACGCGAGGATAGAGATCGGCCACGGCCACGCCGATGCGGGCCGTGGCGGCATGCAGCTGCGCCTCGGCCGCCGCGATGTCGGGGCGGCGGCGCGCGAGTTCGGCGGGCTGGCCCAGCGCGAGGGCGGGGAGCGCCGGGGCGCCGGGTGCGTCGCCGGTGGCGGTGTCGGCCAGTTCGGTGTTCAGCGCGCCGGGCGCGGCACCGGCCAGCAGCGTGATGCGGTTCGTCGCATCGGCCTCCTGCAGCAGCAGCGCGGGAATGCGCGCGCGCAGTTCGGCCACCAGCGCGCGTTGGCGCACCGGGTCCAGGTCGGTGACGAGGCCGCCGTCGGCGCGCGCCTGCACCAGTTCGAGCGACTCGGCGGCTGCCGCGATGTCGGCGCGCGCGATGCGCAGTTCGCGTTGCGTGCCGCGCAGCTCGAAGTAGTTGCGCGCCAGCTCGGCCTGCACGCTGAGCCGGGCCTGCCGCAGCAGCGCGGACGAGGCGCTCGTGTCGGCATCGGCCGCCTCGATGGCCCGGCGCACGCGGCCCCACAGGTCGATCTCCCACGAGGCATCGAAGCCGGCCTGGTAAAGGTTGTAGGGCTCGCTGAGCGTGTGAATGAGCTGGTCGCGGTTGGAGACCGACGAGCCGATCGCATCGATCATCCGCGTGGCGGCACCGCTTTCGCTCTGGCGCTGCCGTGTGACGCCGGCGCTCGCGTTCACCTGCGGCCCCTGCTGCGCCGCCGTGGTGGTGCGCTGCACGCGGCTTTGTGCGAAGCGCAGGGCGGCAGTCTGAAGGTCGGGGTTGCTTGCGAGCACCATGGCTTCGAGACGGTCGAGCACCGGATCGTTGAAGGCCTTCCAATCGCCGGATGCGATGCCGCCGGTGGAAGCGCCCTGCCGTTCCGCGCCCAGCAGCGCGGGCGAGCCGCCGTGCCAGGCAGTCCAGTCGGCGGGCGTGCGCACCTCGGCCGGTTTGTGGTCGGGTCCTACGGCGCAGCCGGAGAGCAACAGGGAGAAGGCGAACGCGGTCGCGGCGCGAGGAGCGGACAGAAGAGGCATGGCGTGCTCCCGGTTTCAGACAAGACGGTTGCGGAACAGCCAGGCCGCCAGCGGCAGCGTGATGGCGGCGATGACTGCGAGCGGAATCAGGTTGTGCCAGACCGTGCCCAGCCCCACGCCTTCGAGGTACACGCGCTGCACGAGATCGATGGCAAAGCGCAGCGGGTTGGCCAGCGTGGCCACCTGCAGCACGTGCGGCATGTTGCGCACCGGCGTGGTCAGGCCCGACAGCAGCATCAGCGGCATGAGCAGCACGAATGCGTAGAGCATGGCCTGCTGCATGTTGGCCGACACGGCCGAGATCGACAGGCCGATGCCCACGCTCGCGACCGTGAAGAACACCAGCCCCGTGTACAGAGTGACGAGCGAGCCCGCCATCGGAATGCGGAACCAGAACAGCGCCACAAGCAGGATCAGCGACGACTGCACCAGCCCCACCAGCACCGGCGGCAGCGCCTTGCCGATCATGATCTCGAGCGGCGACATCGGCGTAACCAGCAGCTGGTCGAAGGTGCCTTGCTCGCGCTCGCGCGCCACCGACAGCGCGGTGAGCAGCAGCGTCTGCAGCATGCTGAGCGCAGCGATCATGCCGGGCAACAGGTTCCAGCGCGTCTCGAGGTTCGGGTTGAACCATGCGCGCGATTCGATGACCAGCGGCGACGGCGGGGCGCCCGCGCCCGCGCGCGTGCGCAGTTCCGCGTTGTAGCGTTCGACCACCGCGCTCACGTAGCCCGCCGCCGAGCCCGCGGTGTTGGAGTTGCGCGCATCGAGGATCAGCTGGATCGTCGTGGTCTGCCCCGCGCTGAGCTGCTGCTCGAAGTTGGCGGGAATCTGGATGACGAGCAGCGCCTGCTCGGTGTCGATCACCTCGCGGATGTCGGCTTGCGAGCGCAGCGTGGCCACGCGGTGGAACACGCCCGTGCTGTCCAGGTGCGCGATGAGTTCGGACGAGGCGCCGTTGCGGCTCTGGTCGAGCAACGCATAGGGCACGTTGGTGAGGTCATAGGTCGCGCCGTAGCCGAAGACCAGGCTCTGCAGCAATGCCGGCGCGACCAGGATGGCGCGCGTGGCCGGGTCCTTGAGGATCGTCAGCAGCTCCTTGCGGCAGAGGTTGGCGATGCGCATGAGGAAATCGACCATGGCTTCGGCCCTCAGTCGAGGCTCTTGCGCGTTACCGCGCGCGCCACCAGCAGCAGGCCCACCGCGTACGCCAGCAGGATCGCGCAGTTGCGCCAGATCAGCGGCCACACGTCACCGGCGAGGAACAGCGTCTTGATCAGGTCCATGAAATAAGTGGCCGGCAGCAGGTGCCCCACCACCCGAACGGCAGTAGGCACGTTGCGCAGATCGAACAGGAAGCCCGACAGCATCATCGAAGGCATGAAGGTCGCGATCAGAGCCACCTGGCTCGCGAGGAACTGGTTGCGCGTGACCGACGAGATCACGAGACCCAGGCTCACGGCCACGATCAGGTACAGCATCGAGCTGAACACCACCACCAGCAGCGAGCCGTACATGGGCACGGCGAACAGGTAGCGCGCGGAGAGCAGGCACAGCGTAAGGCCCAGCATGCCGACCGCGAAGTACGGAATGATCTTGGCCAGCAGGATCTCGACCGGCCGCACCGGTGTGACGAACAGTGCCTCCAGCGTGCCGCGCTCCCATTCGCGCGCCATCACCAGCGCCGTGAGGAAGGCGCCGACCAGCGTCATGATGAGCACGATCAAGCCCGGCACCAGATACCAGGTGCTGGTGTTCGCGGCGTTGAACCACATGCGCTGCTCGACGGCGACGCTGCCTGCGGCCGCGGCGCCGGCAGCGTCGCCGCTGCGGTCCGCCTGCCGCACGCCCGCTTGCGCGAGGGCGCCGCTCACGTAGGCCTTGATGATGCTCGCGCGCCCCGCGTCCGAGCCGTGCACGATGAGCTGCACGCGTGCGTTGCCGGCGGCGAGCGCGCGGGAGAAATCGGCCGGCACGCGCACGATGCCGTCGACCTTGCGCTCGCGCATCAGTTCCTCGGCGTCGTGCATCGAGCCCAGCAGGACCGGCGCAATGGTGGGCGAGAGCTGCAGCCCGGCAATGGCCTCGTGCGCGGTCGGCGAGGCGTCTTCCATGACCACCGCCACGGGCGCGTTCTTCACGTCGAGCGACATGCCGTAGCCGAAGATCAGGATCAGCACCATCGGCAGCAGGATGCCGATGGCGAGGTTGCTGCGGTCGCGCAGCAGCTGGCGGAACTCCTTGCGCGTGAGGGAGACCAGGCGGGACCGGAAGCCGTTCATGCCGCCACCTCTTCCGTGCTCTTGTGCCGCGCCTTCTCGACGATGCCGATGAAGGCCTGTTCCATGTCGATGCGTCTCTCGCTGTCTTCCTCGCCCAGCGCCTGCGCGCGCACCTCCTGCGGCGTGCCGATGGCCAGCACCTTGCCTGCGTCCTGGATCACGATGCGGTCGCAGTACTCCGCCTCTTCCATGAAGTGCGTGGTGATGACGACCGTGGTGCCGCCTTCCGACAGCGCCGTGATGCGGCGCCAGAACTCGCGGCGCGCGAGCGGGTCGGCGCCGCTGGTGGGTTCGTCGAGGAACAGGATCTCGGGCTCGTGCAGCAGGCCGGTGGCCATCGCCAGGCGCTGCCTGTAGCCGCCGGCCAGTTGGCTGCTGGGCGTGTCGAGTGCCTGGGCAAGGTCGAACTGGTGCAGCACCGTGTCCATCCGCTCGCGCAGCTTCGCGCCGCGCAGGCCGTAGGCCCCCCCGAAGAACGAGAGGTTCTCGCGCACCGTGAGGTTGCCGTAGAGCGCGAACTTCTGCGAGACGTAGCCGATGCGCTGGCGCGCCTGTGCGCGTGCATGCCGCAGGTCGACGCCGGCCACGCGCAACTGGCCGCCGCTGGCGGGCAGCAGGCCGCAGAGCATGCGGAAGGTGGTGGTCTTGCCCGCGCCGTTGGGGCCGAGCAGGCCGAAGATTTCGCCGCGCCGAACCGAGAAGCTGGTGTTGGCCACGGCGACGAAATCACCGAAGCGGCGCACGAGGTCCTTGACCTCGATGACCACCTCGCCGGATTGGCCGTCGGGCGTCGCCATGGCGGCTGGCGGAATGGTGTCGCTGGCGGGCGATGGCTGCTTTCGCAGCAGCATCATGAAGCCGTCTTCGAGGCGCGGCGCGACGGGCTCGGTGTGCGCGCCGTCGAGCAGCGCGTCGAGCCGCGCGCCGTCTGCTTCCTCGCGGCGGATGAAGCGCACCTCGCCGCCCTGCGGCACTGCATCGACGATGTCCTGCCGCGCGTCGAGCAGGCGAGCCTGAAGCAATCGCGGCGGCTCGCTGTCGGGCGGCGTTGCGACAAAGCACAGGCCGCGCGCCCGGTCGCGCAGTTCGCCGGGCGCGCCCTGCGCCAGCAGCTTGCCGCCGCGCAGCACGAACACATGGCTGCAGCGCTCGGCCTCGTCGAGGTAGGCGGTGCTGACGATGACCGAGAGCTTTTCGTCGTCGACCAGTTGCTGCACGATCTCCCACAGCTCGCGGCGCGAGAGCGGGTCCACGCCCACAGTCGGCTCGTCGAGCAGCAGCAGGTCGGGCGAGCGCACCAGCGTGCAGGCCAGGCCGAGCTTCTGCTTCATGCCGCCCGAGAGCTTGCCGGCGGGGCGGGTGGTGAAGCGGCCGAGGTCGGTCATTTCCATCAGCCGTGCGTAGCGCTCGCGCCGCTGCGTGCGCGGCACGCCGTGCAGGTCGGCGTAGAGGTCGAGGTTCTCCTGCACGCTGAGGTCGTCGTAGAGGCCGAAGCGCTGCGGCATGTAGCTGATGCGGTCCTGCACCGCCTGCGGGTCGGCCGACACGTCGATGCCGAGCACGCGAAGCTCGCCCTGGTCGGCGCGCATCAGGCCGGCCATGAGGCGCAGCAGCGTGGTCTTGCCTGCGCCGTCGGGACCGACCAGCGCGGTGAGCGTGCCGGCGGGTACTTCGAGCGACACGTCGTCGAGCGCGTGCACGGCCGCGGCCGGCGCCTTCGGCACGAAGCGCTTGTGCAGCGAGCGCCCGGCCACGGCTTGCATTCAACAGCCCTCCGTGTGGGAAGTCTTGCTCCTTCCCCCGCTGGGGGAAGGCTGGGATGGGGG
>NZ_JBGLYN010000124.1:0-5716 GCF_047304045.1 Variovorax sp. Varisp85 | reverse complement strand
GGGGCGGGGGGGGGGGGGGGGGGTCCGCCCCCCAAAAAATCCCCGCCCCCTTTTTCCCCCCCCCCCCCGGGGGGGGGGGGGGGGGGGGGGGGCCACGCGGCGTATCCATTGGGCGCTCTGCCTGCCCCCATCCCAGCCTTCCCCCAGAGGGGGAAGGAGCAAGACCATGAGCCTTCCTTTTCAATCGGCTGCCATTCTCGGCGCAGGCCTCATGGGCCGGCTGCTGGCGGTGACGCTCGCGCAGGCCGGCTGCAAGGTCGATCTGTTCGAAGCCGGCAGTCCCGATGCCGAAGGCGCCGCCGCGCGCGTGGCTGCGGCGATGCTCGCCCCGTTGGCCGAATCGGCCGTGGCACCTGTGTCGGTCGTGCGCATGGGGCAGCATGCGCTGTCGCGCTGGCCCGAACTGCTTGCCTCGCTCGCTCAGCCCGTGTTCTTCCAGCGCGAAGGCACACTGGTGCTCTGGCATCGGCAGGACGCCGCCGAAGCCACACGGCTTGCGCGCGTGCTTGCGAACACCGGCACGCAGGTGCCTGAGCTCGCGCCGATGCAGACACTCGACGCGCAAGCGATTGCCGCGCTCGAGCCTTCACTGGGCCAGCGTTTCGCGCAGGGCCTGTTCCTGCCGGGCGAAGGCCAGCTCGACAACCGCGCGTTGCTGGCTTCGTTGCTCGCCACGCTGCAGGCCAGCCCGCGCGTCACGCTGCACTGGCAATCGCCGCGCGCACCCTCGGACTTTTCGCCCGGTGCGACGGGCCAGCCCGACTGGTTGATCGACTGCCGCGGTCTCGGCGCCAAGCCCCAATGGAACGTGCTGCGCGGCGTGCGTGGCGAGGTGATCCGCGTGCACGCGCCCGAGGTGAGCCTGAAGCGCCCCACCCGCCTCGTGCATCCGCGCTACCCGCTCTACATCGCACCCAAGCCCGGCAAGCTGTTCGTGATCGGCGCGACCGAGATCGAATCGGACGACATGTCGCCCGCCAGCGTTCGCTCCACGCTCGAACTGCTGAGCGCCGCCTATGCCGTGCACAGCGGCTTCGCCGAGGCGCGCATCGTCGAGATCGCCACGCAGTGCCGCCCTACGCTGCCCGACAACCTGCCCGCCATTCGCCAGCCGCAGCCGCGCGTGCTGCAGATCAACGGCCTGTACCGCCACGGTTTCATGATCGCGCCCGCCCTGCTCGACGCCGCGATGGAACTGCTTGCGCATGGCCACTCGGTCCTCGCAAGGAGCTTCGGCATGGAGACCTCCGACACATGACGATGAACATCCTGATCAACGACAAGCCCTTCACGCTGCCGGACCACGCCAGTCTGACCGACGCTCTGGCGGCATTGAACGCCACGCCGCCTTTCGCGGTGGCCGTGAACCGCGAGTTCGTGCCGCGCTCGGCATACGCCGCGCGCACGCTCCAACCCGACGACCGCATCGAAGTGATCCGCCCCGTGACCGGCGGCTGAATGATGGAGACAAAGAACATGACAACGAACGACCCCTTGGTGCTCTACGGCGAGACCTTCCAGAGCCGCCTGCTGCTGGGCACCGCGCGCTACCCCTCGCCCGACCTGCTCGAAGCCGCGGTGAAACGCGCAAGGCCCGCGATGCTGACCGCCTCGCTGCGCCGCCAGACCGCCAGCCAGGGCTCGGGCAATAGCGAGCTCGGCAACGGCTTCTGGGAGCTGCTGCGCAAACTCGCGGTGCCGGTGCTGCCCAACACCGCCGGCTGCCACAGCGTGCAGGAGGTGATCGCCACCGCGCAGATGGCGCGCGAGCTGTTCGACACGCCGTGGATCAAGCTCGAGCTGATCGGCGACGACTACACGCTGCAGCCCGACACGCTGAACCTCGTCGATGCCGCTTCGCAGCTGATCCGCGACGGCTTCAAGGTGCTGCCCTACTGCACCGAAGACCTCGTGCTGTGCCAGCGGCTGGTCGACGTCGGTTGCCAGGCCGTGATGCCCTGGGCTGCGCCCATCGGTACCGGCCGCGGGCCGATCAACCCCTACGCGCTGCAGGTGCTGCGCGACCGCCTGAAGGTGCCGATGCTGGTCGACGCGGGCCTGGGGCTGCCCTCGCATGCCTGCCAGGTGATGGAGTGGGGGTACGACGGCGTGCTGCTCAACACCGCCGTTGCGCTGGCGCAGGACCCGGTCGCGATGGCCGGTGCTTTCGCCGACGCGGTGCAGGCCGGCCGCACCGCATACCGTGCCGGCGCCATGGCCGCGCAAGACGCAGCACAGCCCAGCACGCCTGTGCTCGGCACGCCCTTCTGGCATCACGCACCATGACCGCCGCGACCGACGCCCGCGCCATCGCGCACGCCATCGTCGCGGCCCACGGGTTGCGCTTTGGCGCCATCACCTCCGCGCCCGTGGCCGCGCCCAGCTTCTCTTCCGGCGACCCCGTCTACCGCGGCGCCAAGCAGGCCTGCACCGCTCTCGGCTTCATCGAGATCGATGCCGAATGCCTGGCCCATGCGTGGCGCGCCCAGACGCAGCGCCTGGGCAGCTTCGACGCCGTGCTGTGGCCCGCCGCACCCGAAGATTTCGGCATGCGGCCGTTTCCACCGGCCGGGCGCGGCGACGCGTTCCCGCCCTGCCCCGAACGGCTCGGCCTGTATGCCGTGCTGCCCGATGCGCAATGGGTCGGCCGCATGGCGCGCGCTGGCGTACCGACGGTGCAGTTGCGCTTCAAGTCCGGTGACGCAGCGGCCGTCGAACACGAAGTGCAGGCGGCCGTCGAAGCGGTGCAAGGTACCGGCGCCCTGCTCTTCATCAACGACCACTGGCAGGTCGCCATCGCGGCCGGCGCCTACGGCATCCACCTCGGCCAGGAAGACCTCGACGCGCTCTCGCCCGACGAGCTGGCGCAACTGCGCGGCTCGGGTCTTCGCCTGGGTGTCAGCACGCATGGCTACGCCGAGATGGTCCGCGCCGACAGGGTGAGCCCGAGCTACATCGCCATGGGCGCGGTGTACCCGACCACGCTCAAGAAGATGGCGACCGCACCGCAGGGCGTGGCCCGGCTTGGCGCCTATGCACGGCTGCTGCACGGCTATCCGCAGGTCGGCATCGGCGGCATCGACGCCGTGCGGCTGCCCGAAGTGCTGGCCACCGGCGTCGGCTCCGTCGCCGTGGTACGCGCGCTGGTCGCGGCCGAAGACCCCGAGGCCACGGCCGCACAATGGATGGCGGCCATAGGCGCCACAGCGGGCAACTGAACAGAATGAACCACAAGCTCACCTCCTCCCCTGGCTGGCCACTCTCGCCCGTTTCGCGTGCACTGGCCGTCGTTCTTTTCACCACTGCCTTCGGCGCGCATGCGCAACAAAGCACGTTGCGCGAAGTCACAGTCACCGAAGGCGCCGCCGCACCACAAGCCGACATCAGCGGCTTCGGCGACGTGCCGCTGCGCGAGTTGCCGCTCTCGGCCACGGTGATCGACGGCAAGCAGTTGCGCGACAGCGGCGCGCGCCGGCTCGCCGACCTCACGCAATTCGATGCCTCGGTCACCGACGCCTACAACTCCGCGGGCTACTGGGACTACCTGACGATGCGCGGCTTCGTGCTCGACAACCGCTTCAACTACCGGCGCGAGGGCCTGCCGATCAGCGCGGAGACATCGATCCCGCTCGACAACAAGGAGCGCGTCGAGATCCTGCGCGGCACCAGCGGCATCCAGGCCGGCACCAGCGCGCCGGGCGGGCTGGTCAACTACGTCGTGAAGCGGCCCACCGAACAGGACCTGCGCACGGTGCGAATCGAGACCACGAGCCGCGGCAGCACGCTCGGCGCCATCGACCTGGGCGGGCGCTTCGGCGCGGACCGCCAGTTCGGCTATCGGATCAACGTGGCGAGCGAAAACCTCAAGCCGCTCACGCACAACCTCGACGGCAACCGCAACCTGTTCTCGCTCGCGGTCGACTGGCGCATCTCGCGCGACTCGGTGCTGGAGTTCGAGATCGAGCAAAGCCGCAAGACGCAGCCGAGCCAGAACGGCTACAGCCTGCTGGGCAGCGCGCTGCCTGCGCCGGTCGATCCGCGCATCAACCTCAACAACCAACCGTGGTCGCAGCCCTCGGTGTTCAAGGCGCTGACGGGCACGGTGCGATTCAGCCAGGCGTTGAACGCCGACTGGCGCTGGAGCGCGCAGATCGGCCAGCAGCGCCTGAAGAGCGACGACCGGCTGGCCTACGCCTTCGGCTGCGGCGCCGAAGGCAACTACGACCGCTACTGCTCCGACGGCACCTTCGACTTCTACGACTTCCGCAGCGAGAACGAGCGCCGCACGCAGACCGCGGGCAGCCTCAACCTCAAGGGCAACGTGACGACGGGCAGCGTGCGGCATGAGCTCGGCTTCGGCCTGCTGCAGAGCCGCGTGCGCAACCGCTTCGACAACCAGGCCTACAACTACGCGGGCACCGGCAACGTCTGGGGCACGGCCATCGTGCCGCCGAGCCCCGATGCCACCACGCCGCAGACCAATCGCGACGAACGCTCGACCGAGCTGTCGGTGCAGGACGCGATACGCTGGAACGACCGCTTCACCACCTGGCTCGGCGTGCGCCACACGCGGCTCGATCGCAGCAGCATCGGCAACGATGGCTCGAGCCCGACCGGCTACAAGCAGGACGTGACCACGCCGTGGATCGCGGCGAGCTACGCCATCCAGCCGGGGCTGCTGGCCTATGCGAGCTGGGGCAAAGGCGTCGAATCGCAGGTCGTGCCGAACAGGATCTCGCAGTACAGCAATGCGGGGCAGGCGCTACCCGCGTTGACCTCGCGCCAATGGGAACTGGGCCTGAAGGGCGGCAGCGAAGCATTCAGCTGGCAGGTCGCGTGGTTCGACATCTCGCGGCCGATGACCAACCTCGACCTGTGCGGCGCCTACTGCGAAGTGCGCAACGACGGGCGCGCGGTGCATCGCGGCCTGGAGGCCGGCGCGCAATGGAGCCAGGGTCCGTGGCGCATCGGCGGCAGCATCGCGGTGATCGATGCCAAGCGGCGCGGGAGCACCGCGAATCCGGCGCTCAATGGAGAGTCGCCGACCAACGTGCCCAAGGAGGTGCTGCGGGCGCAGGCCGCGTACCGCGTCGCATCGGTGCCGGGCCTCGAAGTCGCGGGGCAGCTTTCGTACGAAGGCCGCCGCAACGTGTTGCCCGACGGCTCGGTCACGTTGCCTTCGTGGACCCGCGTCGATGCGGTGCTGCGCTACGACGCCAAGGTACGGGGCGTGAACACCAGCTGGACGCTGGCCGTCGATAACCTGTTCGATCGCCGCTACTGGAAGGAATCGCCCTATCAGTTCAGCCACGTCTACCTGTTCCCCGGGGCGCCGCGCACGCTGCGCCTCGGGGTAAGTGTTGCGCTTTGAACGCGGCCGGGCAAGCACCGTCAAAAATCACGCTATAATCTAAGGCTTGTTCCTCGATAGCTCAGTCGGTAGAGCGCCGGACTGTTAATCCGTAGGTCCCTGGTTCGAGCCCAGGTCGAGGAGCCACTACAAAGCCGCAAGGCCTCTGGATGCCCCGCTACTCACAAGGTAGCGGGGCATTTTCATTTGCACTGTCGCGCCGGGTGCTCGGCGTCACGCAAAAAATCGGGGATGGCCGGCGAGATCGGCAAATCCATTGCATATAATTTAAGGCTTGTTCCTCGATAGCTCAGTCGGTAGAGCGCCGGACTGTTAATCCGTAGGTCCCTGGTTCGAGCCCAGGTC
>NZ_JBGLYN010000123.1:0-5872 GCF_047304045.1 Variovorax sp. Varisp85 | reverse complement strand
CCGTAGCTCAGCGTTTGCTCGCCGAAGCACAGCGCGGGTGCTTCGGGGCGCGCACGCACTTGCCGTTCGATCAGCCGGTGGATCGGCTCGCCCGCTTCGGCTGCCTGCCTGCACGCACCCCACGAGGCCAGTTGCGCACGCTCCGCCTCGCCCAGCAGCGCCACGTCGCCCACCGTCTGCTCGGGGTGGTCCGCCAGAGCCTGCAGCACCGCCAGGTAGTGGTCCGCCATGCGCTCCATGGTCCGCGCCTCGAACAGCTCCGCCGCGTAGCTGAACGTCGCATGCAGCCGACCGTCAGGGCTCTCGTCGGTGACCAGCATCAGATCGAACTGCGCGGCCTGCGCCCCCAGGCCGTAGGGTTCCAGCGCAAGGCCCGGCAGCCCATCCAGTCCCGAGAAATCTCCGCGCTGATGATTGAACAACACCTGGAACAACGGCTGGATGCCCGGCACACGCTCCGGCTGCAGCGCTTCGACCAGTTGCTCGAACGGCAGGTCCTGATGCATCTGCGCACCCAGCGCCGCTTCGTGCGCCTGCGCCAGCACCTGCAGCAGGCTGGTGCGGCTGTCCACCAGCGCGCGCAGCACCTGCGTGTTGACGAAAAAGCCAACCACGCCTTCGGTCTCCACGCGATGGCGATTCGCGATCGGCACGCCCACGCGAATGTCTTCCTGGCCGCTGTAGCGGCCCAGCAGCACCTGGAAACCGGCCAGCAGCACCATGAACAGCGTGCCCTCCTGATGCCGGGCCCGCTTCTGCAGGCCCTGAACCAGCGACGCGGGCACTTCGAACCGGTGGGTGGCCGCACCGTACCGGCCATCGGGCCTGCGGGCGTGGTCGAGCGGCAGTTGCAGCACCGGCTGCGTCCCGCCGAGCTGCGTCTTCCAGTAGGCGAGCTGGCGCTCCAGCTCGCCGGCCTCCAGCCAGTGCCGCTGCCACACTGCGTAGTCGGCATACTGGATCGGCATCGGCTGCAACACCACTGCTTCGTGCTGCACGCAAGCGCGGTACTGCGCCGCGAACTCGTCCACGATGATCTGCAGCGACCCGCCGTCCGAGACGATGTGGTGCATTACCAGCACCAGCACGTGCGTTTCGGGCGCCAGGCGGATCAGCGCCACCCTCATCAGCGGTCCCCGCGTCAGGTCGAAGGGCGTGTTGCCGATGCGCCGTGCCGCTTCGCGGGCCATGGCCTCGCGAGCGCCGGCGTCCGCCAGGCTCAGGTCCAGCAGCGAGAAGTCGAGTTGGCCGTCCTCGCGAATTACCTGCTCGGCGAGTCCGTCGGCATCGGCGCGAAACACCGTGCGCAACGATTCGTGGCGTGCCACCAATGCCTCGAAGCTGGTTCGCACCGCGTCCACGTCCAGCGCCCCCGTGAGCTTGAGCGCATCGCTCACGTGATAGGCCGTGCTCTGCGGATCGAGCTGCCACAGGAACCACTGGCGCAACTGCGCGTAGGAGACATGGCAGCGGTCCTGCGCGGCGTCTTCGCGCGGCAGGATGGGAAACTGATCGAGCGTCAGGCCCTTGGAACGGATGCCCTCGTACACCACGCGGCGCTGCTCGGCCGGCAACCGGGAGAAGCGCTCGGCGATGCGGCGGGCTGCGGTGGTTTCCATCAAACGGTCTCCATGCTGTCGATCAGCGAATCGATTTCTGAAAGGGCCTGGACCACGGGGCTGTCCCGGAGGGCCCCGGCGATCCGGGCAGCCATGGCAGCCAGGGTCGGGTACTGGAAGACGTCGCGGATGGTGAGTTCACTGTGCATGGCGGCATGCAGGCGCGCCACGAGCCGCGCGGACAGCAGCGAATGGCCGCCGAGTTCGAAGAAGTTGTCGTTGCGGCCCACGCGCTGCACGCCCAACACATCGGCCCAGATGGCGGCCAGCTTTTCTTCCACCTCGCCCGCGGGCGCCTCGTAGGCGTGCTCGCTCGTGAACTCCGGCGCCGGCAGGGCCTTGCGGTCCACCTTGCCGTTGGCGTTCAGCGGCAGTGCGTCGAGCACCACCAGCGCGCTCGGCACCATGTAGTCGGGCAGTGCTTCGCCCAGGCGTTCGCGCAGTGCCGTCGTGTCGAGGTCTTGCCCCGACACGTAACCCACGAGCCGCGTGCCCGTCGGGCCTTCGTTGGCGATGACCACCGCCTCTCGCACCTCCCGTTGTGCCAGCAACTGCGCCTCGATCTCCCCGAGCTCGATGCGGAAGCCCCGCGCCTTCACCTGGTGGTCGATGCGGCCCAGGTACTCCAATTGGCCTTCCGCGCTCCAACGCACGAGGTCGCCTGTGCGGTACAGGCGCTCTCCGCCTTCCGTCGCAATGAAGCGCTCCGATGTCAGTCCGGCCCTGTTCAGGTAGCCGCGCGCCAGCCCGGCGCCCGAGACATACAGCTCGCCGGCCACGCCCACCGGTACCGGGTTGAGTTGCCCATCGAGCACGCGCAGTCCGAGGTCCGGGATGGCCACCCCGACCGGACTGCGCTGCCCCTCGAGGTCCGCCGCCGTGATCCGCCGGTAGGTCACATGCACCGTGGTCTCGGTGATGCCGTACATGTTGATCAGTTGCGGACTGTCATCGCCATGGTGCTCGATCCACTGGCGCAGGCGCTGCGGGTCGAGCGCTTCGCCGCCGAAGATGACGGTGCGCAATGTCAAGTCATGGACTTGCGGCAGGCTGGTCAGTTGGCCGAAGGCCGAAGGCGTCTGGTTGAGCACCGTCACCTTCTGCACTTGCAGCAGCTGCAGGAAGTCTTCCGGCGAACGGCTGACCCAGAACGGCACGACCACCAGCTTGCCGCCGGTGCACAGGGCCCCGAAGATCTCCCACACGGAGAAGTCGAAGGCGTAGGAGTGGAACATCGTCCACACGTCCTCGGGGCCGAAGCCGAACCAGGCATCGGTGGCATCGAGCAGCCGTGTCACGTTGCGGTGGCACAGCTGTGCACCCTTGGGACGGCCGGTGGAGCCGGAGGTGTAGATGACGTAGGCGAGGTTCTCGCCGTGCAGGTCGATATCGGGGTTGGTGTGGGGTTCCGCACTAACGTCGAGCGTGTCCAGGGCCAACACCTGCAGCGCCTCGATGCCCGGCACCTGCAGGTGGCTCTGCGTGAGCAGCAGCGCGATGCCGCTGTCGCGGACCATGTAGGCCAGCCGATCTGCGGGGTACTCCCGGTCCAGCGGAACATAGGCGCCGCCGGCCTTCAGGATCGCGAGGATACCCACCACCATCTCGATGGAGCGTTCCACCGCGATGCCCACCTTGGTCTCGGGCTTCACGCCCCGGGCGATCAGCCGGTGTGCAAGGCGGTTGGCCCTGGCATTGAGTTCGCCGTAGCTCAGCGTTTGCTCGCCGAAGCACAGCGCGGGTGCTTCGGGGCGCGCACGCACTTGCCGTTCGATCAGCCGGTGGATCGGCTCGCCCGCTTCGGCTGCCTGCCTGCACGCACCCCACGAGGCCAGTTGCGCACGCTCCGCCTCGCCCAGCAGCGCCACGTCGCCCACCGCCTGTCCGGGGTGGTCCGCCAGGGCCTGCAGCACCGCCAGGTAGTGGCCCGCCATGCGCTCCATGGTCCGCGCCTCGAACAGCTCCGCCGCATAGCGCAGGCTCGCGCGCACGCGGCCATCGGCGTCCTCGGTGGTTTCCAGCGTCAGTTCGAACTGCGTCGCCTGCGCCCCCAGGTCGCACTCGGTCAACGTCAGGCCGGGTATACCCTGCAGCGCAGCAGCGTCACCCCGCTGATGGTTGAACAGCACCTGGAACAGCGGGTTCGCGCCAGGAACGCGTTCCGGCTGCAGCGCTTCCACCAGTTGCTCGAAAGGCAAGTCCTGATGCGCCTGCGCGCCAAGGGCCGCGTCTTTCGCGTGGGCCAGCACCTGCGACAGACTTTCGCGGCCGTCCAGCACGTTGCGCAGCACCTGCGTGTTGACGAAGAAGCCGATGACGTTCTCGGTCTCCGCCCGGTGCCGGTTGGCAATGGGCACGCCCACGCGAATGTCCGGCTCGCCGGTGTAGCGGTTCAGCAGTACCTGGAAGCCTGCGAGCAGGACCATGAACAGCGTCGCGCCCTGGGCCTGCAAGCGCCTGTGCAGCTTGCGAACCAGATCGTTCGGCAGTTCGAAGCCGTGCCGTACCGCGGTGTAGCGGCCATCCGCGTTGCGTGCGCGGTCGGTGGGCAGTTGCAGCACGGGCTGACCGGTGCCGAGGTGCTGCTTCCAGTACGCCAGCTGGCGATCCCGCTCGCCGGCCTCCAGCCAGTCGCGCTGCCATGCGGCGTAGTCGGCGTACTGGATCGGCAGCGGCGGCAGTGCTGCGGTCGCGCCTTGCATGTGCGCGCCGTACTGGGCGACGAACTCGTCGACCACGACCTGCATCGACCAGCCGTCGGACACGATGTGGTGCATCACCACGACGAGCATGTGTTCCTCGGGCGCCAGGCGGATCAGGCCAACACGCAGCAGTGGCCCTTCGGCCAGGTCGAAGGGCGTGTGGCTCAGGCGCGAGGCTTCTTCGTTGCTGCGCGCTTCGCGCTCTCGCTCGTTGCGCAGCGCCGAGAGATCGACCACCGCGATGTCGAGCGGAGCGGCTTCTCGGATCACCTGCTCGGCCAGGCCTTGCGCGTCGGTGCGGAACACGGTGCGCAGCGACTCGTGGCGCTGCACCAGCGCGTCGAAGCTCGCGCGCACGGCGCTCACGTCGAGCGGGCCCGCCAGCTTCAGCGCGCCGCTGATGTGGTACGCCGTGCTCTGCGGGTCGAACTGCCACAGGAACCATTGGCGCATCTGCGCATGGGACAGCGCCAGCGTGCCGGCACGCTGCGCCGCCGTCAGCACGGGGATCGCTTGCGTTTCCGAAGGCTGGCCGCCCTGCACGGCGCGCGCGATGCGAGACAGGCTCTGGTGTTCGAACACCTGACGCGGGTTCAGCGGCACGCCGGCCCTGGCCGCGCGCGCGGTCACCTTGAGGCTCAGGATGGAATCGCCGCCGAGCTCGAAGTAGTTGTCATGGCGGCCGACCTTCTCGACCTGCAGGACTTCGGCCCAGATGGCTGCGAGGGCCTGTTCGACTTCGCCCTGGGGCGCTTCGTACGCCCTGTCGCTGGTGAACTCGGGCGCAGGCAGCGCCTTGCGGTCCACCTTGCCGTTGGCGTTCAGCGGCAGTGCATCGAGCACCATCAGCACGCTGGGCACCATGTAGTCGGGCAACGCTTCACCCAGGCGCTCGCGCAGCGCCGCCGTGTCGATGCCTTGGCCCGATACGTAAGCGACCAGCCTTGCACCCGAGGGGCCTTCGTTCGCGACGACCACCGCCTCCCTCACCTCGGGCTGCGCCTGCAGCTGCGCCTCGATCTCCCCCAGCTCGATGCGAAAGCCCCGCACCTTCACCTGGTGGTCGATGCGCCCCAGGTACTCCAGCTGCCCCTCGTTGCTCCAGCGCACCAGGTCGCCGGTGCGGTACAGCCGGTTGCCGTTGTCGGTGGCAATGAAGCGCTCGGCCGTCAGGCCGGCTCGCCTCAGGTAACCCCGTGCGAGGTGGATGCCGCCCAGGTACAGCTCGCCGGCCACACCGGCCGGGACTTCGTTCAGGCTCGCATCCAGCACATGCGCCTGCGTGTCGCTGATCGGCCGTCCGATCGGCACCTGCGTGCTGCCGTCGTCGCGGCACGTCCACTGGGTGACGTGGATGGTGGTCTCGGTCGGGCCGTACAGGTTCTGCAGCGTGGCGCCGCCCAGTCGCTGCAGCGCTTCCTTCTGCGTGGCCGCGGGCATCGCTTCGCCACCGCAGATGATGTGCTTCAACTTTGTCGTCGCCTCGATGCCCTCGTAGGCCAGGAAGGCCTGCAGCATCGAGGGCACGAAGTTCAGCGTCGTGATCTGGTG
>NZ_JBGLYN010000122.1:0-5878 GCF_047304045.1 Variovorax sp. Varisp85 | reverse complement strand
GCAGAGCGCCCATCGGATACGCCGCCTGCCCCCACCCCGGCCCTCCCCCAGTGGGGGAGGGAGAAAGAGAAATGCACGATGCGACTCATGGCCGCTGCCCCGTGGCCGGCCCGGCCGACTCGACCAGCGGCGAAGCCGCGAGCACCGCCAGCGCATCGACGGGCTCCGGCACCCGGAGGTGCCACGCGCCCTCGCCGCCCGGCCCGCCCACCACATCGGCCGAGATCGACTGCAGCAGCCGGTCGACCTCGTCCATGCGTATGCCGGATTTCCAACGCACCACGAGGTCGGCCCGCGTCGGCGCAGGTGCGGCAGGCACGGCGCGGAATCGCACCTCGTCTTCCTCGGACGCATCGCGGCCGCCCAGCACCCCGATGTTCTGGATCACCACGAACAGCGCCAGCACCGCGAAGGCCGGGCGCGCCCAGCCTTCCGCGCCGAACCAGCGGCGGATGCTGCCCCACCAGCCGTCTTCCGGCCGGGACTGCGGCTGCGCACGCGAAGATGAAGAAGAAGGCGAGGAAGCCGATGCATCGCCCTGCGGCCGCGCCAGCGCCGCCCCAAGCCGCAGGCCCGCGTCGCGGTACAGCACCTGGTAGTCGGCACGCGGGTCCTGCGGACCGAGCGGCGTGCCCGACAGCACCGAGAACACCCCGCCCACGCTGCGCAGCGCGATGCGCCCCGGTTCGGGCGCAATGGCCAGCGAGGCGTGCGCGGCCCACTCGTCGTGCACCGCGCGGATAGCGGCGAGACGCGTGGCCGACACCTCGCCCTGCACGCGCGCGCACAGCTGCGGGCTCGGCTCGAGCGTGAGCACGTTCCAGGCCTGGATCACGCCGAACATCGGCTCGAAGGGCTCGTCCTCGGGCTCCAGCAGCACGTCGAAGGCAGATGCCCAGTCGGCCTCGCCAGCGGCCATCCAGCCTTGCCAGAGTTCGCCGTGGATGCGGCGGTCGAGCAGCACGCCGAGCAGCCGCCCCTCGTGCACCACACTGACGAGGCGGCCCGGCGCCCAGCGCGCCGGGAAGGCACGCTGGGCGACAGCCTCGCGGCGCCGGGCCAGATCGGTGAGGGGCAGCAGCAGGTCGGATGCAGCGGCTGCAGCAACGGGTTCGGCGCCCGTTCCGGGGGACGAGCCCGGCATGGCCACGGTGGCCATGCCGGGCGGCGACGCGTCGTCGGGCACGGCCGCGCCCGTTTCGAACGCGTGGCGGATCACGCTGAGCGGGGGCCAGAGGTCGGGGGTCATGGCATCTGTTCCTGAATGGCTATGTCTTCAGGCATAAGACGCTTCAGCACCGAGGATTTTGAAAACCTGCAGGATCACGACCATGTTGTCGGGCTCGATGGCGATGCCCAGCGTCTGCTGGAGCCAGCCGCCGAGCCGGGTCTTGGCGTAGTCCGCGGTCAGCCCCTCGCGCTTGTGCACGAGGCCCAGCCGCCCCGCACGGTAGTGGTACGACGCAATGGCATGGCGCGAGGCGATGCCCGACAGCCCGCCCTCGGCCTCCTTGCCGAAGCCCTCGCACAGCAGCAGGCGCTCGGGCTCGGGCAGCTCGGCGATGAAGGCGCGCGCGGCAAGCTGCACGGCCTGCGCGCTCAGGCCGTGTTCGGCCAGGCAACCGTCGAGGTCTTCGCCGGCACCGATCTCGTCCTCGAGCTGCGCCTCGGTGATCTGGTCGCCGATGGAGAGCTTGCGGCGAAACGAGCTGGCGCGCGTGCAGTCGATGAGGTAGCGGCGGAAGTAGGCGCACAGCGCGAAGGCGGTGGACGGCGCGCTGTGGCCCGCGCGCTCGTCGGCCTCGTCGGGGTCGGCATCGAGCCGCAGCACTTTCACGTAGATGAACTGCGCCACCAGCTCCTGCCGGCCCTCGCCCAGCACCTGCAGCTCGGGCGGATTGCAGGCCACCAGCGCCTCGCCGACGATGCGGTACATGGCGCCCATCTCGCCGGGGGACAGCGTCTGCCTGCGCCGCCAGAGGCGGACGAGTTCGCTGCTCTCCGCGGACGACAACGTCTCGATCATCGGCTCACCCCCAGGCTGCGCGCACTTCGTGTCGCTTCGCCCACCCCCTTGCAGGGGGCAACACCGGCGGCCCGGCGAAGCCGGTTCCGCGGTGTTCCCCGAACGGGCCTCGCTTCGCCCGCCAGCGGGATGACCATTGGCCCGTGGGCTTGCATCCTTCAATCCTTCAATCCTTCAATCCTTCAATCGTCGACGCAGCTGCCTTCCGAGGGCACCAGGCACTGCGGCAGGTTCGCCCCCACCGGCCCGCCGCGCGTGCGGATAGCCGACGACACCGCGGCCTGCGCCACGGCGAGGCCGCGCGGCAGCAATATCCACAGCTGCCCGCGCTCCTTCATGCGGCGCGCGTTGGTCGCGGCCTGCTGGCCGTTGCCGAAGAAATAGTCGGCCCGCACCGCGCCGCGGATGGCGCCGCCGGTGTCCTGCGCGATGGTCAGGCGCTGCATCGGCGCGCCGCTGCCGGGCGTGCGCGTCGACACGAACACCGGATAGCCCAGCGGCGTGCTTCGCGGATCGACCGCAATCGAACGCCCCGCCGACAGCGGCACGCCGAAGGCGCCCACCGGCCCGCCCACCGGCGAGATCGATTCCTTGAAGAACACGTAGCTCGGGTCCTTGATGCCCGAGCCGCTCACCGCGCCAGCCGCGCGCCGCCCCGGCACGACGACCGGGCCGCTGGCCACCGGCCGCACGAGCGTGAAGCCGCGCGTGCGGATGGTGCCGCTGTCGACGGCACCGGTGTCGTCCTCGTCGCCGTCGTCCAACTGCAGCTCGATGGACGAGCCGCGCACCTTCACCGGGCTGCGCGGCTTGCCGTTGGCGGCCTGCGCCAGCGTCGGACGGAAGGGTTGGCCGTTCTGCTCGGCGTAGGCGACGCGCACGATGTCGCCGTTGGCCATCCTGATGCGGCCCGAGCCCTGGATCTGCATTTCGTACAGCGCGGTGGCGCTGCTCACGAAGGCCAGCACCTTGGCGTTGGGCGCGCCCTTGGTCTCGATCTCTTCGCGCGTGTAGTACGGCAGCAGCTGCTTGCCCTCGACCCGCAGGCGCACCTTGCGGTCGAGCGTGTCGCGCGAAATGGCCGAGAGGTCGAGCGCATAGAGGCCCGGTGCACCCATGTCGCGCGTGCTGAGGCCGGTCTGCACCACCACGTTGCGACCCTCGACCCGCGCCGCCACCGTGCCGCTGCCGGGGGGCAGCTTGCGCGCGTCGGCGAACAGCATGTCCTCGGGCTGGCCGTAGACGGGGTAGATGAAGGGTGCGCCGTACTGGCGGGCGCCCGCGATCTCGGGCTCGAAGTAACCGGTGACCACGCCGTCGGGCCTGCGGTCGTCGTCGCGGATCTGGTAGGCCGAGAACTCGCCCTCGAAGAAGCCCCGGATGGCGTTGTTGCTCTTGCCGTCGACCTTCAGCGCGCGGGCGCACACCTCTTTCCACTCGGCGCCGCGCCCGGTCAGCACCTTGCAGCTGCCGAGGAAGGCGGGCCAGCTTTCGGAGAAATCGTCGCGCGCCCAGCCCGGCACCGAGTCGAAACCGACCGAGGTGTAGGTGGCGAGCTGCGTAGAGAAAGTGCGCGCCTGCCCGGCCACGCTGCTGCCATCGGGTGGCGGGCGCGAGGCGGTCGTGCTGCCCGCGGCGTCGGTCGTGGCCGCGCCGGTACCCGTGGCGGCCGGCGGTGGTGCGGCGCAGCCCGCCAGCGACGCGATGGCGGCGGCAACGGCCCATCGGAGCGCGCAGGCGAGGCGCTGTTCGGGCTGCTGTTGCGGTTGTGAAGCGGTCATGAAAGTCTCCTTGTCCAGCAAGTGGCGGCCCGAGGGGCCAACGCCCTACAGACGATTACTTCTCGACGATTTTGAAATTCGCAACGCCATAGACGTCGTTGCACGGGGTGTTGGGCGCGCACACGGGCTTGCCCAGCAGCGGCGTCGGACCGGTACCGCGCGTGGCTTCGAGCGCGGCCAGCACCGGCAGAGGGAACACCGGGAACACGCCGTCGTTCTGCACGCCGGCGGCGCTGAAATCGCGCTCGCGCTCGCTCACGAGCACCGCGAACTGGTCGGTGCCGGCCGGGCCGCCCGCGTCCATCGGCCACGAGGCGCGCGGCAGCGAGAGCGAGCCGCCGGCGGTGATCTTGTTGTACTTGTCGAGCAGGTTCGGGAACAGCAGGAACATCTCGCCGCCGCTGGACAGAAGGAAAACGTAGACGAAGCCCTCGCGCTTGCTGCGCACCTCGAAAGCGAGGCGGTCCTTGCCGATGGCGACCTCGGCCTTCTTCGGTGTGGCCGTCACGTCGAAGCCCGGGGCTGCACCGGCCGCAAGCGATTGCAGCGACTCGGCAGGGGTGCGCGGGGCCGGAGGCGGCGGCGGCGGTGGAGGCGCAGGAGGTGGTGCCTCTGCAACCTTGGTGTCGGGCGGCGGGGCCGGCGTGGCGGCGACGGTCTGCTTGCCGGCGCCGCTGCCCGCTTCACCGCCTGCGCGGCCCTGGAACCACCACCAGGCGCCACCTGCCGCGGCCGCGAGGACGGCGACCGATGCGAGTGCGGCGACCGTCTTGCTGCTGCCCTTTCCGCCGCTGGCGGGGGCGGGTGCAGGCGCCTTGCCGCTGCCGGTCTTGCTGCCGCTGGCGATGACCGTCGCCGCATCGGCATTCGTGGTGGCCCGCGCTCCCGATGGCGGCTGCGTGCGTGGCGTCGGCGCGATGCTGTGCCCCACCTCGAGATCGAGCGCCGCGCGCAGCTCGGCCATCGACTGCGGCCGCTGCTCGGGCCGCACGCCCAGGCCCGCATCGATGGCTTCGAGCAGCCGCGTGCTGTAGCGCTGGCGCAGGATCTCGTTGCCCGCGAGCGGCACGTAGCTGTCGGACAGCAGCCGCGCCACCGACGGCGGCGGCGCGCGGCCGCATACGGCCACGTGCATCACGGCTGCGAGTGCGTAGACGTCGGTCCACGCGCCCTGCGACATGTCGGGCATCTCGGCGTACTGCTCGATGGGCGCATAGCCGGGCTTGAGGATGACGGTGATCGCCTGCGTCTTGTCGGTGATCACGCGGCGCGCGGCGCCGAAGTCGAGCACCACCGGACGCCCGGAGCCTTCGAGCAGGATGATGTTGTCGGGGGCGATGTCGCGGTGGTAGCAGTTGGCGTTGTGCATCACCGCGAGCGCCTGCGTCACGCCGTCCATGATGCGGATCAGCCATGCCTCGTCGACACCGGCGGGGATGGCCACCAGGGCCTCTCTCAGCGTGTCGCCCCGGTAGAAGGGCATGACCATGTAGGTGGTGCCCTTCTCCTGCCAGAAGCGGTAGACCTTGAGCAGCGACGGATGGTCGAACTGGGCCAGCAATCGCGCTTCGTTGATGAAGCTGCGCATGCCGAGGTCGAAGGTTTCGCGGTGTCGTTCCGACAGGGGGACCACTGTGCCGTCCTGCTGTCTTGTCGATAGCGACGTTGGCAGGTATTCCTTGATGGCCACCACGCGTTCGAGGGTGTGGTCCCAGGCCTCGTAGACGACGCCGAAGCCGCCCTGGCCTATGACTCTGGTGACTTCGAATTCCGCGAGGCGGCTGCCTACGGGGAGGAGGCCGGCTTCGGTGCTGCCCGTGGCAGGGCTGGTGACGGGAATGTTCGTGGCTGCACCGGCTGTGATGACAGTGGCTGATGTGTCGCCGGTTGTTGTCGGCTGCGCAGGCTTGTTGGGGACCACTCGGGTGCGGTCGTCGTTGGAGTCGGTCATTGACTGGCTCCTGTTTGAACTGTGCTTTTGGTTTGCTTCCCGAGGCCGGGTCTCGCCCCGGCGGGCGACCTACTTTTCTTTGCTTCGCCAAAGAAACGTAGGCAAAAGAAAGGCGACCCT
>NZ_JBGLYN010000121.1:0-6205 GCF_047304045.1 Variovorax sp. Varisp85 | reverse complement strand
GACGCCTTCAACCAGATGGTGCGTTCGCTGCGCAACTACAAGGCGCAGACGGTGCGCGGCCAGGGCCTCGGCGGCGGTGGCCGGTTGGGCGTGGATGGCGGTGCGGCGCCTTCGCAGACCTCCGCGCCAGAAGCGGCTGCGGCGCAGCGCCGCCGCAAGTAGGGGCGCATCGCCGGCCCATCTGCCTCGCTCAGAAGTAGCGCGTCTCGGCCGGCGACTCGAACCAGTTGTTGTTGGACGGGCAGCCCCAGGGCCGCCCGCCTGCTGCGCAATCTCGGTTGGCTTTCTTGAGCCTCACCCGATCCGCACGGGCACGAAGATCTTGTCTTCACCGCGCTGGATCAGCAGCGCCACCGACTTGTTGGTCGCCTTCGCCACCACCTCGCGCACCTGCTCCACGCTCTGCGCCGGCGTGCCGTTGATGGCCAGCAGCACGTCGCCCGCCTGCACCCCGGCCTGCGCCGAAGGACCGCCGACATCCTCGATCAGAAGACCGTTCTCGACCGAGGCCTGGCGTTTTTCCTGCGGCTGCAGCTGACGCAGCGCCAGGCCCAGCTTGCCCTGTCCCACGTCGGCATCGGCCTTCGCGACCTTGGCGGGCTTGTCGCTCGCATCGCCCAGCTTGGCCTGCAGCTCCTTGCGTTCGCCCTGGCGCCACACTTCGAGCACGACCTTCTTGCCCGGCGCTTGCTGGCCGATCACCGCGGGCAGGTCGCCCGAAGAGACGATGGCCTGGCCATCGACCTTGCGGATCACGTCGCCCGCCTTCAGGCCCGCCTTGTCGCCGGGGCCGCCCTTCTCGATGTTGGAGACCAGCGCGCCTTCGGGCTTGTCGAGCTTGAAGGAATCGGCAAAGGCCTGGTTCACTTCCTGCACCGCCACACCGAGCCGGCCGTGCGTGGCCTTGCCGGTCGCGACGATCTGGTCCTTCACCTGGATCGCCACGTCGATCGGGATCGCGAACGACACGCCCTGGTAGCCACCGCTGCGGCTGTAGATCTGCGAGTTGATGCCGACCACCTCGCCGCGCGTGTTGAGCAGCGGACCGCCGGAGTTGCCGGGGTTCACGGCCACGTCGGTCTGGATGAAGGGCACGTAGCTGTCGTCAGGCAGCGAGCGGCCCTTGGCGCTCACCACGCCGGCCGTCACGGTGTTCTCGAAGCCGAAGGGCGAGCCGATGGCCAGCACCCATTCGCCGACCTTCAGGTCCTTGGTGTTGCCCAGCGCGAGCACGGGCAGGCTCTTCGCATCGATCTTGAGCACCGCGATGTCGGTCTTGGCGTCGGCACCGAGTACCTTGGCGCGGAACTCGCGGCGGTCGGTCAGCTTGACGGTGACCTCCTTCGCGTCCTTCACGACGTGGGCGTTGGTGATGATGATGCCGCTGGGGTCGACGATGAAGCCCGAGCCTTGGGCGCGCACCGGCACGTCGCGCTGCTGTTGCTGCTGGCCGCGCGGGTTGATCTGGCCCTGGAAGCGGCGGAAGAACTGGAACATCGGGTCTTCGGGGTCGATGCCCTGCATCTCGGCCGCCTCGTCGTCGGACGCCTTCATCGTGCCCGTCACGCTGATGTTGACCACGGCCGGGCCGTCGCGCGAGGTGATGGTCGAGAAGTCGGGCAGCGTGACCATGGCCGCGGGCGCCGCGGCGGTGGCGTTGGTGGTCGGCGCGCTCACGGCACGGGCACTGGTGTAGGCACCGGCACCGACGGCACCGATCACGCCCGCGCTCGCCAGGGCAATCACCAGGGCGCGGGGCGAAGTCAGACGGGAGTTCATTTGTCGGTTCCTTTCAGGGCGTATGGACGCCAATGCGATGAAAGGAATGTCGCCCCCCCGACTTAAGCGCCGCTTAAACCGGGTCCATCCCCCGGTTCCAGCCCTCTCCCCCTGGGAGAAGGAACGAAGACGACGCGTACCCGCAGGCCGCCCAGGCTCGGAGATTGATCGAGTGCCACCGTTGCCCCATGCAGGTCGGCAATCGACTTGACGATGGCCAGTCCGAGGCCGCTGCCGGATGCCTGCGTTTCACCGGAGCGGTAGAAACGGTCGAGCACGCGCTCGCGCTCGGCCGGAGGCAGACCCGGGCCGCTGTCGTCCACGGTGAGCTCGACCGAGTCGCCTTGCCGGGCGATGCCGATGTCGACGCGGCCCTCCAGCGGCGTGTACTTGATCGCGTTCTCGAGCAGGTTGCGCAGCAGCATGCGCAAGGCCTCAGGCTGGCCGTCGACCACGGCCGCATCGGCATGCGCGATGCCGATGTCGATGCCGCGCGCCTGGGCCGCCGCCACCGCGTCGGACACCGCGAGGCGCGCCACCTCGGACAGGTCGACCGGCTCCGGCTTCGCGCCGGCCGCCATGCTGGCCTCGTGCCGCGCCAGCGCGAGCATCTGCTCGACCAGCCGTGTCGCGCGATCGATGCCCGCCACCAGGCGGCTCACGGCCAGGTCGCGCGACGCACCGTCGGGCGCGCGCTGCAGGCCCTGCACCTGCAGCTTCAGCGCGGCCAGGGGCGAGCGCAACTCATGCGCGGCATCGGCGACGAAGTGCTTCTGCGCATCGAAGGCGTGGCGCACGCGGTCGAACAGCAGGTTCAACTCCTGCACCAGCGGGCGCACCTCCTCGGGCAACCCCTCCTCGCTCACCGGCGACAGGTCGTCGGCTTGCCGCGACGCCACCTGCTTGCGCACGCGCGCCACCGGCGCGAGCGAACGGCTCACCACCCACCAGACGACCAGCATCAGCAGCGGCGCCATCAGCGCGACCGGTGCGATGGTGCGCAGGGCCAGCGTGCCGGCCATGTGGCGCCGCGCCGCCATGTCCTGCGCCACCTGGATCACCAGTCCGCGCGTCTGCATCGAGAACACGCGGTAGGTGGTGCCGCGCGCATGCACGTCGGCGAAGCCCAGCACCGCGAGCTGCGGCAGTGCGGCCTCCTCCGCGGACTCGAAGATGCGCACGCCGTCGGCGGTCCACACCTGCACGACGAAATCGAAGTTCTGTTCACCGGTGCCGATGCCGCCCACCGCCGCGCTCGGCGGCAGGCCGGCTCGCAGCGAGAGGGCCATCTGCTGCATGTGGTAATCGAAGATGTCGTCGGCCTCGGCCAGCACCGTGCGGTAGGCGACGAGCGCTTGCGCCCCCGCGGCGAGCACGATCGCCACCAGCAGGAACCAAAGCAGCCGTGCGCGCAGCGAGCCGGTCAATGAGCTCCAAACCTTATTCATGCGCACTCCGTTCGTGGGACGACATGGAACCGGCTCAGCCGGGCCGTAGGCGTCGCCCTCGGCAGGGGGTAGGCGAAGCGACACGAAGTGCGCGAAGCCTGGGGGCGAGTCACAGCTTCGGCACCATGTAGCCAACGCCGCGCACATTGCGGATGAGTTCGGCACCGAGCTTCTTGCGCAGGCCGTGCACGTAGACCTCGACCGCGTTGCTGCTGATCTCGTCCTTCCAGCTATAGAGCTTTTCCTCGAGCTGGGCGCGCGACAGGACCATGCCGGGCCGCGCCAGCAAGGGCTCCAGCACCGCCCACTCGCGCGCAGACAAAACCACCGGCTGGCCCGCCACCGTCACCTCCCGCGTCGCGGGATTGATGCTCACGCCCATGTGCTCGTACACCGGCTCGGCGCGCCCGGCCGCGCGGCGCAGCAAGGCGCGGATGCGAGCCAGCAGCTCGTCGAGGTCGTAGGGCTTGAGCACGTAGTCGTCGGCGCCAGCATCCAGGCCTTCGATGCGCTGCTGCACCGAGTCGCGCGCGGTGGCGATCAGCACGGGCATGCGCTGCTTGCGCGCGCGCAGGTTGCGCAGCACCTCGAGGCCGTCGCGGCGCGGCACGCCGAGGTCGAGCATCACGAGATCGTATTGCTGGGTGCGCAGGGCCGACTCGGCGGCCTCGCCGTCTTTCACCCAGTCCACCGCGTACTGCTCTGCGCGCAGCAGGTCGAGCACGGCTTCGCCGATCATCACGTCGTCTTCGAGGAGGAGGAGTCGCATGGGTGTGTCCGTTCTCGGGATTCGAGGCCGCGGCGGCGCCGAAAGTTCAGATCAGAGGAGCGAGCGGACTTCGCGCGCCGCCTCGAACAGCAGCGGCAGCATCTCGCGCTGCAGCGTCTCTTCCTGGTAGCGGGTGCCGGACAGCACCACGTTGAGCGCGGCCACTGTGTGGCCCTGCATGTCGCGCAGCGGCACCGCCAGCGCCTGCACGCCGAGTTCGTGCTCTTCGCTGGCAAAGCAATAGTCGTTCTTGCGCACCTGCGCCACCAGCTGCCGCAGGCCCCGCGCCTGCGTCACGGTGTGGGGCGTGAGCCGTGCGAGGTGGCGGCCCTTGAGCCACTGCGTGAACTGGGTCGGCGCCATCGCCGCCAGCAGGACCCGGCCGGTGGAGGTGGCATGCGCGGGCAGCCGTGCACCGAGGTGCAGGCCGTAGGCCAGCACGCGCGTCGGCGTGCCGTAGCTGCCGCTGCGCGCAACGATGACCGCCTCTTCGCCGTCGAGCACCACGGCCGAGAAGGACTCCCCGGTCTGCGCCGCCAGCCGGTTCAGCGTGGGCTGCAGCGCGCGCGGCAGCCGCGACGAAGCGAGGTAGCTGCCCGAGAAGCGCAGCACCTTCGGCGCCATCCAGAAATAGCTGCCATCGGTTTCCAGGTAGCCCAGGTGGGCCAGCGTCAGCAGGTGCCGGCGGGCCGCGGCACGCGTGAGGCCGGCGCGCTCGGCGGCCAGCGTGGCATTGAGGCGCTGGCGTTCGGTGTCGAAGCTTTCGAGCACCGCCATTCCCTTGGCGATGCCCTCGATGAAGTCGGCTCTGGCGATGGTCATTCGTCGTCTGTGGTCGAGTTGTTGCGCGATCATCGCGCACGCATTCGCATGATCGCACAGAGCCTCGCGCAGCGTCCCCACAGACCGCCGAGTGCGCCCTACGCTCCACGAAACCCTCTCGGAGACACGAACATGCGCACACAAGTCGCGATCATCGGCGCCGGCCCAGCCGGCCTACTGCTCGGGCAGCTCCTGCACAAGGCAGGTATCGACAACATCATCGTCGAGCGCCAGAGCGGCGACTACGTGCTGGGCCGCATCCGCGCCGGCGTGCTGGAGCAGGTCACGATGGACCTGCTGGCCCGAGCGGGTGTCGACAGCCGCGCCAAGACCGAGGGGCTCCCGCACCAAGGCATCGAACTGCTGTTCAAGGGCGCGCGCCACCGCATCGACATGCACAGCCTCACGGGCGGCAAGCAGGTGACGGTGTACGGCCAGACCGAGGTGACGCGCGACCTGATGGAAGCGCGCACCGCGGAAGGCCTCACGACGATCTACAGCGCCGCGAACGTGAGCCTGCACGACTTCGATTCGGGCAAGCCGCGCGTGCGCTACGAGAAGGACGGCCGGACGCACGAGATCGAATGCGACTTCATCGCCGGCTGCGACGGCTACCACGGCGTGAGCCGCGCGAGCGTGCCGGCGGATGCGATCCAGACCTACGAGAAGATCTATCCCTTCGGCTGGCTCGGCGTGCTGGCCGACGTGCCGCCGGTGTCGCACGAACTGATCTATGCCAACACCGAACGCGGCTTCGCGCTGTGCAGCATGCGCAGCGCCACGCGCAGCCGCTACTACGTGCAGGTGCCGACCGAAGAGCGCGTGGAAAACTGGAGCGACGAAGCCTTCTGGAACGAACTGCGCGCGCGCCTCGATCCCGAAGCTCGCGCGCATTTGGTGACGGGGCCTTCGCTCGAGAAAAGCATTGCGCCCTTGCGCAGCTTCGTCGCCGAGCCGATGCGCTTCGGCTCGCTGTTCCTCGCGGGCGATGCAGCCCACATCGTGCCGCCTACCGGTGCCAAGGGGCTGAACCTGGCGACTGCCGACGTGGGCTACCTGTCGCGCGCGTTCGAGATCTTCTACGCAGAGAAGTCGGCCTCGGCACTGGATCGCTACTCGGACCTGTGCCTGCGTCGCGTCTGGAAGGCCGAGCGCTTCTCGTGGTGGTTCACCTCGCTGATGCATCGCTTTCCGGAGACGGGCGCCTTCGGCCAGAAGATCCAGGAGGCCGAACTCGACTACCTCGTGCACTCGACCGCCGCCTCTACCTCGCTGGCGGAGAACTACGTCGGCCTGCCGCTCGAAGACTTCTAGGTGTGAAGCGTCAAGAGGTTGTTTCTTGACGAGTTGAGTCTGGACATAGGCGCGATACCGCCGATGCCGCTGT
>NZ_JBGLYN010000120.1:0-6642 GCF_047304045.1 Variovorax sp. Varisp85 | reverse complement strand
GCTGATGGTGCTCGATGCACTGCCGCTGAACGCCAACGGCAAGGTGGACCGCAAGGCGCTGCCTGCGCCCGAGTTCAGCAGTGACAGGGCGTACGAAGCGCCCGAAGGCGAAGTCGAACAGGCCCTCGCAGCCATCTGGGCCGAAGTCCTGCAGGTCGAGAAGGTCGGCATCCACGACAACTTTTTCGACCTCGGCGGGCACTCGCTGCTGCTGGTCCGTGTGCACCGCCTGCTCGAAGACAGGCTGCGCACCACGGTCCCGCTGGTTCATCTTTTCAAGTACCCCACGGTCGATTCGCTGGCCCGGTGGATGGCACGTGGTGCTGCTGCACCCGCGTCCTCGCCCACGGCCGGCGACGACCGCGCATTGCGCCAGCGCGCCGCCTTGCTTCAACGCCGCCAATCCGCGGAAAGAGTCAACTGATGCACACCCTCGACGAACAGCCGGACCAACCCGAACAACCCGGTGCGACTGGCATCGAGATCGCCATCGTCGGTATGGCGGGCCGCTTCCCCGGTGCCGACGATGTCGATGCGCTCTGGCGCAACATCCGCGACGGCGTGGAGTCCGTGGACAGCTTCACCGACGAGCAGCTGCGCGCGCAAGGCGTCCCGCAGGAACTGCTCGACGACCCGGCCTATGTGAAGTCAGGCACCCGGTTCAAGGGCTTCGACCAGTTCGACGCAGGCTTCTTCGGCTACTCGCCGCGCGAGGCCGAGTACCTCGACCCGCAGCAGCGCATCTTCCTGGAATGCGCATGGGCCGCGCTCGAGCACGCAGGCTGCGACGCGCAGCGCTGGCCGGGCAAGGTCGGCGTGTATGCGGGCGAAGGCCCCAACCTGTACCTGATGCGGCACCTGTTGCCCGCATTCGGCCTGGGCGACGGCCGCGGCATCGCCGACCTGCTGGGCCTCATGAGCGGCAACTCCGGCGGCTCGCTGTGCACCCGCGTGGCCTACAAGCTCGACCTGCACGGTCCCGCCGTGACGGTGCAGACCGCGTGCTCGACATCGCTGGCCGCGGTGCACACCGCCTGCCAGGCGCTGCTGGGCTATGACTGCGACATGGCGCTGGCCGGCGGCGTGTGGCTCAACCTGCTGCAGGACGGCGGCTACCTCTACCAGGAGGGCGCCATCCTCTCGCCCGACGGCCACTGCCGCGCCTTCGACGAGAAGGCCGCCGGCACGGTGATCGGCAGCGGCGCGGGCATCGTGGTGCTCAAGCGCCTGGACGACGCGCTGCGCGACGGCGACACCATCCACGCCGTCATCAAGGGCAGCGCCGCCAACAACGACGGCGCCGACAAGGTCGGCTTCACCGCTCCCAGCGTGAACGGCCAGGCCGAGGTCATCCGCGCGGCGCAGCTGATCGCGGGTGTGAGCGCCGCATCGGTAGGCTATGTCGAGGCGCATGGCACGGGCACGGTGCTCGGCGACCCGATCGAGATGGCCGCGCTGACGCAGGCCTTCCAGGCCGGCTCCGACCGCACGAACTACTGCGCCGTCGGCTCCGTGAAAACCAACATCGGCCACCTCGATGCGGCCGCCGGCGTCACCGGCCTCATCAAGGCGGTGATGGCGTTGAAGCACCGCACACTGCCGGCCAGCCTGCACTTCGAGCGTCCGAATCCGCAGATCGATTTCGCGGCCAGTCCGTTCTACGTCAACGCCGCGACGAAGCCCTGGCCCCCCGGCCCCACGCCACGCCGTGCCGGTGTGAGCTCGTTCGGCATCGGCGGCACCAACGTGCACGTGGTACTCGAAGAGGCACCGGCCGCGAAGCCTGCCGAAAGCTCTTCCGGCTGGCAGGTGCTGCCGCTGTCGGCGCAGAACGCCGCCGCGCTGCAGGAGGCAGGCCAGCGGCTGGGCGCTCATCTCGAAGCATCCGCCGATCAATCGCTTGCGGACATCGCGCACACGCTGCAAAGCGGCCGCCGCGCAATGCCGCTGCGCGCCGCCATCGTCGCCAACGGCCATGCGATGGGCGCGCAGGCGCTGCTCTCGCCCGAGGGCGGTTTCGAGCAGGTGATGCGCGCGCCGGCCAATGCGCCCGAGCTCGCCTTCCTGTTCCCCGGCGGCGGCACGCAGCACGCGAACATGGGTGCCGCGCTGTACCGCGACGACCCGGTGTTCCGTGGCGAGGTCGACCGCTGCTGCGCCTTGCTGAACGACGCCATGGGGATGGACCTGCGCCAGCTGCTGTACCCCGCAGCCGGAGCGGAGGCCGCGGCCGACGAGAAGCTCTCGTGCATCGAGTACACGCAGCCGGCGCTGTTCGTCGTCGAGTACGCGATGGCCCGCGCATGGATGGCGCGGGGCGTGCGGCCCGCCGTGATGCTGGGCCACAGCCTCGGCGAGTACGTGGCCGCCTGCCTGGCCGGCGTGTTCAGCCTCGAAGACGCGCTGCGCATCGTCGCCGCGCGCGGTCGCCTCATGCAGTCGATGCCCGCCGGGGCGATGACGGCCATCACGCTGAGCGAAGCCGGGCTGAAGCCGTTCGTCGGCGCCGGCTGTGACATCGCCGCGGTCAACGGCGAGCAGCTCTGCGTTCTTTCGGGGCCGCTGCAGGCCATCGAGGCGGTCGAGAAGCAACTGCTCGCAAGCGGCCTCCTGCCGCGCCGCCTGCATGTCGCCATCGCGTCGCATTCGGCCATGACCGAGTCGATCGTGGCCGAGCTGCAGAAGGTGATTGCCTCGGTGCCGCGCCATGCGCCGCGCATTCCGTTCATCTCCAACGTCACGGGCGAACCGATCACCGCCGCGCAGGCCACCGACCCGGCCTACTGGGGCCGCCATCTGCGCGGCACGGTGCGCTTCGCCCACGGGCTGGCCGCGCTGCTGCGCGTGAAGGGGCGCGTCGTGCTCGAGGTGGGGCCTGGCGAAACGCTGGCCGGCCTGGCGCGGCAGCATCCGCAAGCCGATTCGGCCGTGGGCATCTGGTCGAGTCAGGCGCATCCGCAGCAACAGGCCCGCAACGAGCGGCAGCTGGCCAGCGTGACCGGTGCGCTCTGGTGCGCTGGCGTCGAGATCGACTGGGCCGCCTGCCGCGCGGGCCAGCCGCGCCGCCAGGTGCCGCTGCCGAGCTACCCGTTCCAGCGCCAGTCGTACTGGGTGGAGGCAGGCACCTTCGAGGGCAGCGCCAACTCCAGGCTTTCGAATCCGGCGGCCGACGCGTTCCACGTGCCGACCTGGAAGCGCACCGAACCGCTGCACGCCGTGCGCAGCCCCGCACCGGCCGGCACCTGCACGCTGGTCTTCGGCGAGGCAGGCGGCCTTGCCGGCCAGCTGGTCCGCCATCTGCGCGAAAGCGCCGATGCGCATCCCGTCGTGTGGGTGGAGCAGGGCCCGGGCTTCGTCGAGATCGGCCCGCGCCACTACGCCATGCGCCCTGGCGAGCGCGCCGACCACGAGCAGCTGCTGCGCAAGGTGCAGGGCGGGATCGGCCCGGTGTCGAACATTCATCACCTGTGGGGCGTGGATGGCGAGTTCGCTGCGCCTTCCTCGTCGAGCGAGTTGCTGGAGCGCGGCTTCTTCAGCCTGCTGGCCCTGGCGCAGGCGCTGGACAGCACGGCGGGCGGGCGCGAGCGCAAGCTGTTGCTGCAGGTCGTCACCAACCGGATGGAAGACGTCTCGGGCCTGGAGCCACTGTGTCCCGAGAAGGCCACGCTGTTCAGCCTCGCCAAGGTGATCGGGCAGGAGTATCCGCACATCGGCTGCCGCGTCGTCGACGTGGTGCTGCCCGTGTCCGGCAGCCAAGCCGAGGCGTGGCTGGTGGCGCAGCTCGCGGCGGATGCGCCTGCCGCGCGCGACGAGCCGCTCGTGGCCTATCGCGGGCCGCACCGCTGGGTCAAGGGCTACGAGCCGCTGGCGCTGCCGGCGCAGGGGGCCGGGCCGCAACAGCGCCTGCGCACGCACGGCGTCTACCTGATCACCGGTGGCCTGGGCGGCGTGGGCCTGTCGGTGGCGCGGCACCTCGCCAGGTCGTGGCAGGCCAGGCTGGTGCTGCTCGGCCGCTCGCCGCTGCCCGAGCGCGCCGCGTGGGAATCGCTGGCAGCCTCGCCCGAGCAGCCCGCGGCCCTCCGCCAGAAGCTGCTGCAGCTGCTCGAACTCGAAGCCCTGGGCGGCGAAGTGCTCGTGCTGTCGGCGGACGTTGCCGATGCCGTGCAGATGCAGGCCGCGGCCGCGCAGGCCCGGCAGCGCTTCGGCGCCATCCACGGCGTGATCCACGCGGCGGGCCATGCCAGCAGCGGCATGATCAGCCAGCGCACGCGCGCCATGGTCGAGGCCGTGTTCGCGCCCAAGCTGCGCGGCACGCAAATCCTGCTGGAGGCCGTGCGCGGCGAGCCGCTCGACTTCGTGCTCTTCTGTTCATCGATCTCCAGCATGGCCGGCGGCCTGGGCATGAGCGACTACGCCGCCGCCAACGCCTACCTCGACGCACTGGCCGCACAGGCGCGGCGCAGCGCCGGCCACGCGGTCTTCTCGGTCAATTGGGACGCCTGGCGCGACCTGGGCATGGCCGCGGGCATGGTGCTGCCGGAGGGCGTGGGCATGGACGGCCCCGAAGGCGCGCTGGCGCTGGAGCGCATCGTCAACGGCCCGGCGCATGCGCAGGTCGTGATCTCGACGACCGACCTCGCGCAGCGGCTCGGCGAACTCGACAGCGGCATGCTGGCGCTGATCGAGAACAGCCCCCTGGCTCACGCTGCGCGCGCCACGCGCCGCAACCACCCCCGCCCCGCGCTCGACACGCCCTATGTCGCGCCCGGGGGCGATCTCGAAACCGGCCTGGCCGCCGTGTGGCAGGACATGCTGGGCATCACCGCCGTCGGCGTGAACGACAACCTGTTCGAGCTGGGCGGCGACTCGCTGCTGGCCATCCAGATCCTGGCGCGCGTGCGCAAGGCCTACGACATCGAACTGCATCCGGCCGCCTTCTTCAAGGCGCCCACCATCGCCGACCTGGCCCTGCTGGTCGAAACCCGCCTGATCGAAGAGATCGAGAACGCCGACTTGGCCGATGCCGTCGCCGCGGCCACGGATCGCCTGCCCGCCACCGCCTGAAGAACCCGCCATGCCCGAACTCCACGACATCTCCGAGCGTCGCGCCAGCCTGAGCGCGGAACAGCGCGCCAGGCTGAAGGAACGATTGCGCGGCGCAAGCGCCGGCATGCAGCAGCAGGCCGGCACGAGCACCATCCCCCCGCGCCCGCACCGCGACCGCGCGCCGCTGTCCTTCGCCCAGCGCAGGCAGTGGTTCCTGTGGAAGCTGGACCCGGCCCGCACGGCCTACCACCTGAGCGGCGGCCTCGTGCTCGGCGGGCAGCTCGACACCGACGCCCTGCGCGCGAGCTTGCAGGCGCTGGTCGACCGCCACGAGTCGCTGCGCACCGTGTTCCGCGAGGCGGGCGATGGCGAGGCCGAGCAGGTCATCCGGGAAGCGGTGGAGGTCGCGTTGCCCTGCATCGACCTGAGCACGCTCGACGCCGACGCGCGCGACGCCGCGATCCGGCGCGAGGAGCACCGCATTCGCGCCGAGCCTTTCGACCTCACGCACGGCCCGCTGATGCGCGCCGTGCTGCTGAAGACGGATGCGCGAACGCATCGCTTGCTGGTGGTGATGCACCACATCGTGTCGGACGGGTGGTCGGTGCAGCTCACGCTCGACGAACTGGCCGCGCTGTATGCCGCGCGCGTGCACGGCCAGGCCGCGGTGCTGCCTGCGCTGCCCGTCCAGTACGCCGACTACGCCGTGTGGCAGAACCAGTGGCTCGACGGCGGCGAGGGCGAACGGCAGCTCGTCTGGTGGCGCGACCAGCTGGGCACCGGGCAGCCGGTGATCTCGCTGCAAACCGATCGACCGCGCAACGCCGACGGCCGCTACGGCTCGGCGCGCGTCACCGTCGCCTTGCCCGGCGACACGCTTGACCGCCTGCGCCAATCCGCGGCGTCCGAAGGCGCGACGCTGTTCATGGCCCTGCTCGCGGGCTTCAACGCATTGCTGTTCCGGCACACCGGGCAGACCGATGCGCGCGTGGGCGTGCCCATTGCCAACCGCAACCGCGCGGACACGGCGGGCGTGGTGGGCTTCTTCGTCAACACGCAGGTGCTGCGTTCGCAGATCGATGCGAGGACGACGCTGGCGCAGCTGCTGGTGCAGACGCGCGACACGGCCATCGGCGCGCAGACCCACCAGGACCTGCCGTTCGAACAGCTGGTCGGTGCGCTGAGGCCCGAACGCAGCCTGAGCGCGAACCCGTTGTTCCAGGTGATGTTCAACCACGTGCGGCGCGACCACCGTTCGCTGGCCGAGTGGCCGGGCGTGTCGGTCGAGCGGCTGGACTTCGAGGAAGAAGACGCGCAGTTCGAACTGACGCTGCAGACGCTGGAGTTCGAGGACGGGCGGGTCGAGGCGAGCTTCCTGTATGCGGACGAGTTGTTCGATCGTGAGACGGTCGAGCGGATGGCTGGGCACTATGTGGCGGTGCTGCATGCGCTGGCCTGGCGGCGCGAACTGGCGGTGGGCGACGTGCCGCTGGTGGGTGCGGCGGAGCGCGCACAGCTGGCGGCGTGGAGCGGGAACAAGCACCGCCACGAAGGCGCACAGCCCGTGCATCGGCAGATCGAAGCGCATGCGAGGCT